>JBNKLQ010000221.1:0-10754 GCA_050292445.1 Promineifilaceae bacterium (SeqCode)
CTCGCGAACGTGGTATTTTACATCTTCTACTTCTTCGTCGTGCAAAATTTCGCCTTTCAGGGTCAAAACATCATCTTCCAGCGTAATTTCCAAATCATCTGGATTGATGCCGGGAACGGTTGCCTTAACCAGATAGTTGTCATCATTTTCGGCTACATCTAAGGCAACGCTCCATTCGGTTGCGCTGCGAGTTTCTGGCCGTTCAAACAAACGATCAAACTCATTAAATAAATTAACGGGATTCATTGGGGTCCAACGAACTAATTTTGCCATCTTACACACTCCTTAATTGTTGTTGAATCGGGGAGGTGACAGCCACTCAAAAATATCATTTAGTTTAAGTACCTGTACAACAAGTGGCTGTCACCTGCACCATTGTTTTTAACGTTACGGGCTTTATTTTTGTGCAGAAGTGTAAGAAAAATATATGCGTGATGTTAGAAGTTCATCGGAGAAATATAGATTTTTTGTTAACGGCCGTTTCCAGTGTCTAGGTGCGACGCACTTGAACAAACCCTATTGGCAAACAGACAGCCTGGGGTAAGTGCGTTGCACCTCCGAAAGAGAACGCATTTGCCTCCTTATTCTTCAAACTGCAAGTTCGCCAGATCGATAAACTCACCCAACGGCGTATTGTTGCGGATGCGCAGGCGCGGCCAGGTAAACCGGTTTTCAAAGCCAAAATCGGCACCGGGCGCTGTGGTAACTGCTCCCCAAAAATCGAGGCGTTGGAGCAAGGCTATGACGTTGTCATCGTAGCGGCCTGAGGGATAGGCGAAGTAGCGAGGCGTGTAGCCAATGTGCGCGGCCAGCGTTTCTTGTGGCCCTAGAATCTCCCAGATTAAAAAATCATCTTCACGGGCGCGCAGGTCAGAATGGGTGCGGGAGTGTGGTTCAAAGCGATGTCCCGCTGCGGCCATCTCCTCGATCATAAGCCAGTTCATATAGCCCGCCTGGTTGTTGTCGATGAATTCGGTGGGAATAAAGAAGGTTCCCACAAAGCCAAATTCCTGCAGGATGGGGTAGGCTGTTTGGTAAATATCAAGGTAGCCATCATCAAAAGTAAGGACAACTGGTTTGGAGGGCAGTGGCTCCTGGGTGGTGATAGCCCGGGAAAGCGTGTAAAAGTCGACAGGTGTGTAGCCATTGTCGGCCAGATATTGCATTTGTGCTCGAAACTTATCTGGGGCCACTGAGAGGCCTGTGCGGTAAACGTCGGCATCCTCCGGGGGCACGCTAATGTAATGATACATGAGGATGGGGACGCGCACGGTGATGCTGATGCCATCTTGCGGAGTAGGCAAGGGCGGTGGGGGTAAGGTTGCTGTTGGCGGCAGCGTTGCGGTGGCTGTCCACAAGGGATTGGGTGTGATGCTGGGCGTAGGGGTTTGTGTCGCTGTGGCTGTGGCTGTTGGTGACGGTGTTTGGGTAGGCGTAGGGGAATTTGTAGCTGTAGCAGTAGGGGCGATGGTGGGGGTGTTGGCCACGGTGGCCAGGACATTAGATTCGGCGGTGGGGGTGTTGGCGATGGCTACGGCCGTTGCCGGGTCATCCCCGCCACTCAGCACGGCACCCATGATAAACAGAACCACAATCAGCAGCATAAAAGAGCCAAACAGGCCACTGCTGCGGCTGGGGGCTGGGTCGTGAGTGTCCAGATTTTGCGCCATAGGCATGGAGCTTAATGGAGTGAGAAACGGCCGTCAAGCACGATTCATCAACGGTTTAACGACGGGTTTTGTTAGGCAGGCAATAGGGCATCTGTTATACTGCACTCCCGCAATATTTGAGTTGGATTGTAGGAAGAGGCAACGTTGAGTTCATCCATTGACGAGAAAGCGCTGATAGAGCGCGCCAAGGAAGATAAAGAAGCGTTTGGGCAGCTTTATGAGATTTACGTTGATCGTATCTATAATTATGTCTACTACCGCACAGGGAACGCTGCTGACGCAGAAGATTTAACGGCCAAGATTTTTGTGCGGGCCATGAAGCATATCCCCCGCTATCAAGACAAAGGCGTGCCTTTTTCTGCCTGGCTTTACCGTATCGCCCATAATTTGGTGGCCAATTGGCATCGAGACAATAGTCGTCGCCAGATGATTGCCCTGGATGATATTACCCATTGGCATGTGGGGGATGAAAGCCCGGAGTTTGCCACACAGCTTATGGAAGACAAGGCATTGCTGTTAGCCGCGATTCGTCGCTTACCGTCTGACCGGCAAGAGCTGCTCATTCTCAAGTTTGTGGAACGTCTGTCGAATGCGGAAATCGGGGATATTATGGGGCGTAGTGAGGGGGCGATCAAGTCGCTGTATCATCGGACCTTGCTTTCGCTGCGGGAGGATTTGTTTGAACGGAACGGCCGTTCGCCTACCGTTGCCACACCTTCCCGAAAATCCTTTTTTAGACGGCCGTTTTCCCGAAATCGTTAACGCAAGAAAGCAGCTGTGACTTTTGCTTGACAACTGGTTTGTGCTAAAATCCACAAACGAGGCAGAACAACTCAAATTCGCTTTACTTAAAGCAACATTAAATGCAAAATAGAGTCGATTTATATATGGAAGGATCCTCTCTATAAAGCATCTGACCAGAAACTCACATTTTGACGACCGGAGCCGTCTCGCAAAAATGCTGTTTGTGAGGCCTCGGTAGGAGAAGAACTCTTGAACAAACCTGAGTCTTGGAAAACATGGGTGCCTTTACTTGGCCTGTTGGTTTTGTTTGGGTTAGTAACGGCCGTATGGCCAGCATTGGCCAACGCATTTGAGCTTCCCAGTTTTGGTGGTGGTCCTTCTACCAGAATCCCGTATGAGCCTGAACCAATTAGTTTAGAAGCATTAAAGGCGACGCTGGTTGCTTCGCCATTACCCGCGTCTCTGGCTGAAGCCGTGCCCGAGACCATCTCACCGTTTGTGGCCATTGGCGTGGTGACGGTGGTGGTTATTGTGTTGATTGTGGGTGTTGGTGCTGTTTTGTCATTCCTCATCAAGCTCCTAGCGGGCATACGCGACAATACATTGGGCAGCGAGGCTTACCAACAACACCAGCAGGCGTTGGAACAAAGGCAAAAAGAGCAAGTAAAGCAGATGCGAGACGGCCGTACCACACACCCTCAACCATCCCACAACATGCCGCGCTGGTCAGTTGTTAGCAATACGCTTATCGCCTTAATGTTTGTGGGGTTTGCCACAATGGTTGTGGTCCGCAACTTCTTCCCGGAAGGGGTTACGGAGATAGACGGCCGTATTGTGAGTGTCACTGGTCCAGCCTTTGCCGTAACAGCCTTAATCACCCTGGTTGTGATAGGTCTTCGTTTACGGCCGCACAAAATTGAGGCAGTTGATGAAACTGATTCCGGCAGAATCCCCTGGGATTTTATCGCCGTGCTAATCACCGGACTTATCATGTTGGGCCTGGGCATTGGCTTTATGGCCTATATTAATGCGGCACCTGCCTGAGTTAAACGTAAACACTTTGTAACTATACAGGTGCGACGCACTCCCCTAAAACTCGCTAAATAAAGTGCGTTGCGCCTAAAATACCTAAACTGATTCAACCTAATAATTGAGCGTTTGAAGGATAAAAAAGCTATGGGAAAATTCAAGCATGCACTCGCAGTTACTGCGCTCACGCTTGTATCAGCTGTGGGATTGTACTTCCTGTTTAGATGGATGTTCACCCTACCCACGGCGGCAAGTACACAGGCTGAGCCTATCGACACCATGTTCCAAAGCCACTTCATGATGATGGCCTTCTTGTTTGCCTTCATTATGGTGATCATGCTCTATTCCGTTGTTGTTTTTCGCCGTCGCCCTGATGACCTGGAGGATGGCCCCCATGTGCATGGCCACACCGGTCTGGAAATTGCCTGGACCGTGATTCCCACCATTATTGTCGTGGGTTTTGGTATTTATGGCACCATCGTGCTGGGTGATATTACCAGTAAGCAAGACAACGAAATGGTTGTTTCTGTTGTGGGGCAGCAATGGTCTTGGAACTTTGAATATCCCGAACAAGACGTGCAATCTGCGCGACTTGTACTGCCTGTTGGCCAACCGGTGCTGCTAGAGCTGCAATCAGAAGATGTGCTTCACTCTTTCTGGGTGCCGGAATTCCGGGTGAAACAAGACCTGGTACCCGGGGTAGTAAAGAATTTGCGTATTACGCCGACAGAACTTGGCAGCTACCGGCTGCGCTGCGCCGAAATTTGTGGTTCAAGCCATTCGCAAATGTTAGCTGATGTGGAAGTCGTCTCCCAGGCAGACTTCGAGCAATTTCTCATCGATTCTGCCTTCCGCTATTCAGATTTATCACCTGAAGAACGGGGACAGCAATTTTATATTGAGTTAGGCTGTAGAGGCTGTCACTCTCTAGATGGCACAGCTGTCGTAGGCCCAACCTGGCAGGGTATCTACTTGCGCCAGGAAGCACTAACTGATGGCACAACAGTAACTGTTGATGAGGAATATATTCGCAACTCAATCCTAAATCCCGATGCTCAAATTGTGCAGGGATTTAACCCTGGCGTTATGTCTGCACAAAATTATGACACGCGAATTCCTGATCTAGAAGCGCAGATTTTGGCTAGTGAAGGGGCAGACCTGGATGTCATTGCGGACATCATTGCTTTCATGCAAACGTTGGACCAGTAATAGGGCCAAGGAAGTGAACATATGACTACACTATTAAAGATTGTTCGTTCGAGATTTGCCTTCGCCGTTGTAGCGGCCGTTTTTGGCGGTGTTGTGGGGGCTTTGCTGGCGGCTATTGTCCAGGTTGTCTTTACCCTGGAGCCAATCGCCAACTTTATTAAGTTCCTGCTGCAATTCTTGTTAATTCCAACGGCCGTAATTGATTCCATCTATCCGGTACTCATCAATGTCATTTCTGTGCTGCTTATCGCAGGCCATGTCATTGTTGGCCTGGGCAGTGGCCTTGGCTTGTTCCAAAACATGCGATTAGGTCGCTTCCTCTATTTTGCCTCCGAAACATCCTTTGTTTGGGGACTAACCGGACAGGTAACCGCCTTCTTTATCGGCAATGGCCTGGTCAACGGCATCCGTGCTCTGGCTGGGTTAGAAACAGGTTTGCTCAATGAGCCTGCCGTCGTCTTTGGTGCAATTCTAAGCGTTATCGGCTCACTAATAGGCGCGGGTGTCCTTACCGACTGGCTACTGTGGATTGGTGGACACAAAACGCCCCTGAAGCATGGTACACCAGAAGGCAAGCCAGAGTGGTTCCGTTACCTCACTGTAGACGTAAACCATAAGGTCATTGGTATTCAGTATGGCATTACCAGCATCCTGGTTCTGTTTGTTGGCGGTATTTTTGCCATTGTTTTCCGCTTAGAGCTGTCCCAACCGGGCATGCAGTTCCTGAATTTCGATCAATACAATACGCTGTTTAGTGCCCACGGCATCGTGATGATTGCCAGTATTTTGCTAGGCGTTGGGGCTATGAGTAACTATCTGGTGCCCCTGATGATTGGGGCTTCAGACATGGCCTTCCCCCGCTTGAATGCCTTTAGCTACTGGATTGGTGTCCCCTCAGTAGTGCTAATTTTGGCCGGTATGGCCATTGGCGGCTGGGACACGGGCTGGGTTGGCTATGCACCGCTTTCACTCCGTGCTCCCTTGGGCGTTCAGCTGTTCTTGCTTGGCTTTTATATGAACGGTTTTTCGTCCATTGCTAGCGCCATCAACATTATCGTTTCGACTATCACCATGCGGGCCAAGGGAATGAGCCTGTTTCGCATGCCCATTTTTGTCTGGGCCGCCGTGGCAGCGGCGCTCATTCAGTTTACGGCTACCCAAACCGTTGGTGTGGCCCTGAGCATGACCATCGCCGAACGAACGTTGGGCTTTACCTTCTTTAACCCGGCAAACGGCGGTGATCCCATTTTGTATCAGCATCTATTCTGGTTCTATTCGCACCCGGTGGTGTACGTGTTTGTTTTGCCAGGGTTAGGGGTGATTAGTGAACTGCTGCCGGTATTCTCGCGCAAGCCGCTGTTTGGCTACCGCTGGATTGCCTTATCCAGTTTGGGTATCGCTCTCGTTGGCTTTTTAGTGTGGGCTCACCACATGTTTGTTTCCGGCATGAGCGATGCGCTACGCATCCCCTTCATGATTTCAACCATGTTTGTGGCTATTCCGACTGGCGTTAAATTCTTTAGCTGGGTGGCCACCATTTGGGAAGGTAAGCTTTCTTTTGAAACACCGATGCTCTTTGTGCTTGGCTCCATCTCAGTCTTTTTAATTGGGGGTATTAGTGGCCCAATTTTGGGAACCATCCCCACCGACATGCATCTGCATGACAGCTACTGGGTGGTAGGGCATTTTCATGCCACGATGTTTGGCGGCTTTATCTTCCCCTTCTGTGCAGCCTTGTATTATTGGTATCCAAAAATCACCGGGCATATGTACAAAGAATCTTTGGGAAAGCTTCATTTTTGGCTGATGGTGCCTGGCTTCTGGGTGATGAGTTTTGGCCAGATGAGCGTGGGTATTTTAGGCATGAATCGCCGTTATGCTGATTATGAGCCGAGCCTGGGCATTGGCAATACACAAATTCTGATCACGCTGTCGGCGTTGGTAATTGGCTGGTCGCTTTTGATTATGGTATACAATTTTATTGCCAGTACACGCACAGAGCCTGTTGCCGACACCAATCCGTGGCGCTCTCGCTCACCTGAATGGCAAACACCAACGCCAATACCCGAGTTCAACTATGATACGCCATTTGAGGTGGTCGGTGATCCATACGATTATGGTTTGGCTTCGTCGCAATATCTCAATATGGCACCAGCCGCTGCTGGAGATTAAGGAGAATTTAACGTGAGTGAATTGAAAGCATCCGCCCAGCGCACCGGTTTATACGTGTTTTTGACGCTGTTGGTTCTAACAGTTGCAGAATCAATTATTGGTGGGTTAGCAACGCCGATTACGGTTTTACTGATTATTATTGCCTTGGTGAAGGCGGCTTTGATTGTTTACTTTTTTATGCATGTGTATCGCTTATGGCGTGAGGAGAGTCATTGATGAGTTCAGTAGCTGCGGAAGCGCATCATGATGATCATGCTCACAGCCACGAACTGCCCTGGCCCCAACAGCTACGGGCAAATCGGCTGGGGCTTTGGCTGTTTTGTATTTCAGAAGTCTTTTTATTCTTGGCTTTGTTAGCGGCCCGGTTTTACCTGTGGGGTGGTGAACGGCCGGAATTAAGCCAGGGTCTGGGGCTGATTACCACTACGGTTTTGTTGGTGAGTAGCTATTTTGTGTTTCGAGGCGAAACGGCCATGGAGCATGACGACCGCAAAAAGTTTTTGAATAGCTATATGCTTGCGGCCGTTTTTGGCTTAATTTTCTTCATCGGTGTGGTTGTGTTGGAGTGGAATATCTTTGGCCTTGAACTGAACCTGTTTGGTATCGAGTGGTTTGGCCATCTTAAACCCAGCGATGGCGTATTTGGCGGTGTGTTTTTTGCTATGACGGGTATGCACGCCTTACATGTGCTGAGCGGCATCGTTCTGATATTAATTACCTGGAATTTGGGTCGCAAAGGACACTTTTCGCCAGAGAAGCATTGGGGTGTGGAAGCGTGCGCCATTTATTGGCATTACGTGGATGTGGTGTGGGTATTTTTCTATCCGGCGCTGTATCTGATTGGTACGGCCGTTCACGGATAATTCTGTCCTGCTCACAAGTGAGTAAACCAACATGGATCCTGTCCTAAAGGCGATCTTACTCTCCTGGGATTGGAAGATTGAAGTTATTATCGTCCTGGCCCTGGCCGGGACGCTTTATTCTAGGGGGTGGTGGCAGTTGCGCCAGCGCTCTCAAGGTAGAGCACAACGCTATCGGCGCACAGTGCGGTCCCGTTGGCGGCTGGCTGTTGGCTGGCGATTGGCGGCCTATTGGGGGGGGCTTGTTTCAGTAGCTCTGGCTTTGCTCTCGCCCATTGATGCTCTGGGACAACAGCTCTTTTTTATGCACATGGTGCAGCACCTGCTGCTGATTATGATTGCGCCGCCGTTGTTGTTGGTGGCCAACCCAATGCCGTTTGTGCTGTGGGGCTTGCCTACCAGCTGGCGGCGCAAAGTTGGTAGGCTATTTAGCCAGGCGCTGCATCGTGAATCTGGTTTTCGGCGCTGGCTGAGGCTGTTGACCCAACCAGGAATTATTTGGATGGTTTGGGTTATCTCACTCATCGGCTGGCACGATCCTGGCATGTACAATGCCGCGCTCCGTTTTGAGTGGATACACAATGTAGAGCATCTCTCCTTTTTCATTGCCAGTATGCTGCTGTGGTGGCATCTTACTGGGGCCGGGCCGCGCATACACAAGCAGTTTGGGTTGCTAGGGCGTATTGCTTTGGTGATGTCTGTTGTGCCGCCCAATATGCTAACGGGGGTGGTGCTGGCCTTCGCCACCCAGGGTTATTACTCATATTATGAATCGGTTCCCCGGCTGTGGGGCTTTGATGTGTTGATGGACCAGCAGCTGGGTGGGGTGATCATGTGGGTGCCGGGCAGCATGATGTATATTATTGCTGCGTTGATTTTAATCGGCCGTTTTTTGAGCCAGGAAGATCGCAAACCGCAGCTGCCGGAGTCTAAATGGGCTTCAGAAAAGGCTGTGGCTGCACCTGGCTTAAAGCATTAGGGGAGCCTACTGTTTCGCTAAACGAATACTGACGGATAGAAAGGCTGTGGCGAAACAGTTAAACTGAAGCAAACTTCCACAACTTCTATCCGTAAAAAGAAGTTTGCTTCAGTACTGGAAGGGACAGGGCCAACCATGAACTTGCTGAAAACGTTATTTAGCCGCCGCTGGCTGAGTGGTACGCTGCTGGTGCTGTTTGCTATGGGCCTGTTTGTGCGTTTGGGCATTTGGCAGCTGGATCGATTGGACCAGCGACGCGCCCAAAATGACCAGCTGCGTGCCGTGCTGGATTCGCCACCACTGGATTTGGCGAAGACGCTGCCCGAGGCAGTGGCTCCACTGGAAAATCGGCTGGCCACGGTGACGGGACAATATGATTTTACTCAGGAGCGGATTTTGCTGCTGCAATCGTGGCAGGGAAGGCCCGGTGTGGCCTTGGTGACGCCGCTGCTCATTGAGGGAATGGATGAGGAGCCTGCACTGAGCGGAGGCGAAGTGGCCATTCTCGTCAATCGTGGCTGGGTGCCGCAGGCGGAATACGAAGCCGGGCAGTTGGGCAGTTATCAAACGGAGACAGGAATCGTGGAGGTTGATGGCTATCTGGCATTGGGCCAGCCGAGACGGGGCGATTCGCCCGAAGTAGCCCCACAAGAAATTTATCGCCTTGATCTTGAGGCAATGGCTGCCGCGTTGCCTTATGAATTGCTGCCCGTGGTTTTGGTTGAATCTCCTGCGCAAGAAGTTGAGTTAGACCCTCCGTTGCATGCCGCCCGCGAGGTTGATTTATCGGAAGGGCCACATCTGAGCTATGCTTGGCAGTGGTTTATTTTTTGCGTGCTGACGGGCACGCTTTACCTGGTGTTTGTACGGCGTTCAGAACAGGAACGGCCGTCACCGCTGGAAACCTGACAGGTTTACAACGAATTTTGAAAATAAGGGTGCTTTGCAACACAAAACTGCTTGATTCCATGCTAGTTTTGAAAACCTGTCAGGTTTGGTAACACCAAACTGAGATTATTGTCATGAATATATATCAACAGATTTTGCAGATTAACTGGATTAAATCTTGCTTGTCTCTGTGTAACTCCGCGCCTTCTCTGCGAAACTCTGTGATCCTCTTTTTATTCATCGTTTTCATTTTCCCTTTGCCAACAGCATTGGCCCACGGCGGCGGTGCGCTGCAAATCAGCAATGCACCTGTTGGCCAATACCAGGTTTCCGTGTGGACAAATCCGCCAACGGCACGGGCCGGACAAACGATTCATGTCACGGTTGGCGTTGCCCGAATCAGTAATGGAGAGCCTGTGTTGGATACGGCCGTTGCCGTAACCATTCTCAATCAGGCTGATGAACCGGTTGTTACTGCTGCGGCGACCACGGAACAATCAGTTAATCGGCTTTTTTACGAGGCAGATTTAGACGGTGTGCCCAGTGGAACGTATGAGATGCAAATTGAGGTGACGGGGAGTGAAGGCAATGGCCTGCTCTCTTTTCCCTTGCCTGTAAAAGCGGTGCCGATTTGGCCCTGGTTGGTAGGAGCTGTGGGGGTGAGTGGTATCTTCTGGTTGGTGCTGCGTCTCTGGCGCAAAGGATCAACTGTGGCTGTGTCTCGCCGAGGTACGGCCGTTCCCCGGCCCCGTTCAGTAGATTAAGCGTCGATGAAACGTCGGTTATCTCAGTGACATTTTGGTGACAACTGTTTATAATTTCCAGTGAGAAGAAGAAACGCCCCGCGCTACTTAAAGTCAGGACTGGCAGTCCTGGAAACAAACTTTTAACGAAACCACCATATCTAGGACTGCCAGTCCTAAGTTTTAGAGAAAACGCCAGGGAAAATAATATGCATATTCGACCCAAATTAGAAGAAGGCTGGTCAACGTTATTTTTGCTTTCAGCTTTTAAACGGCGGTGCAGGGCGGCGGCGCGGCGGCGCAGTTTGAGACCTCCTGGCAAAATGCCTTCTTTTTTACAGCCTTTATCTACGCACTGCTTCATGGTTTGCCAGATGTGCCATAGCTCAGCCACCACTTCATTTTCTGGTCGTTGACTGGTTTCGTTGGCCAACATTAACGACGCAATACTCAAACCGTT
>JBNKLQ010000222.1:0-10700 GCA_050292445.1 Promineifilaceae bacterium (SeqCode)
ACATCCAATGGATACCATACGTGAAGTAGACATAAGCAAAGCCAGCCGGGCCAAACATGACGGCCGTTCGCGGCGTTGGTTGGGCAGCGTTGACACGTTCGCCGTGGCAGGCTAAATCGCGTTCTTCCCCATCACAATAAGCTTCAGTTTCGACGATGATGCCGCTGAGAAGACGGCCGTTTAACTGCCGCACCAACTTTTTCCCCAACAGCGCCTGGGCCACCGTACGTGCCGGGCGCGCATAAAAGGATTGTGGCACGCTAGACATTGTCTTCCACGCTGCCTTCTTCTGGATTTTGCTGTACCAACGGTAAATGGATGGTAAAACAGCTGCCCTCACCTGGCTCACTCTCCAATGTAATTTCACCACCATACAATAACAGGAGTTCCTTAACAATTGCCAGCCCTAAACCATTACCAGATGAACCAGATTCGATAGCCTGTGCCCCTCGGAAAAATCGATCAAAGATGAACGGCCGTTCCACCTCGGGAATACCAAGGCCATCATCACATATCTGGATTTTAAACAAATGCATGTGCCTGTCTTGCCCCAGGACCGTAACTTGAATCAGCCCACCTTCATCGGTATAGGCTAAACTATTATCGATCAGCCGGGAAAAAATCTTTTCTAGTTGATAAGACTCCATAAAAAGCGTAGGAGCTTGCGGCAGCACATTCTCGGGAAAAGAAAGCTGTAACGTTTTGTTTTCGCGCTCAGCCCGTTCCTGAAATTGAGGCCAGAACATTTCCCAAAAATCGCGTAAATCAACGGCGGCCTCGGGATTCGGCGCTTTTTCTGCATCCAATCGGGAAATATCTAATAAATCTTGTATAAGACGCGCCAAACGATCAATCTCATCATGCAGCACGGAAAAATATCGAGGAAATTTCTCAGGCTTACCCTTTTTTAGCAAAGAAACATACGTCTTGATATTGGTCAATGGCGTTCGTAGCTGATGCGAAACGTTCGCAATAAACTCCGTCTTTAACCGCTCCAACTCCTTCAGGCGCGTTATATCGGAATGGACACTGACAAAACCGGTCACTTCTCCCAAATCATCGGCAATCGGGGTAATGGTAACAGCAACATCATACGTATGACCCTCCTTGTGTTCGTTAATGAGCTCGCCTGTCCAACTTTCTTGGGCTTGCAAACTTTGCCACATCTCCGTATAGATTGTTTTGGGCATCTGATTGCTGCCCAATATGCGCGTATTCTTGGACCTGAGTTCCTCCCGACTGTACCCACTTTGGCGCTCCATAGCAGGATTGGCATACATGATATTTGCCTCAGTATCCGTCAGCAAAATGCCTTCACCGGCACTTTCTAAGATAGCAAATAGCCTATCCTTTTCCAGCTTTAGTTCGCTGGTACGTAGGGCAACCTCCTCAGCTAAACCTGCTGCCTGGATGCGCAACGTCTCATACAGGTTGGCACGCTCCATAACGGCCGCAATATTTCCAGCCAGGGTGGTTAAAAAATTGATGTCTCGCTGGGAAAAGGCTTCCAAATCTGGGCTGGCCACATCAATAACCCCAACTACTTCTTGATTGAGCTTAAGCGGCACGACAACTTCAGATGAAACATTGCTTACGGTGGCAAAGTAATGGGGATCTTCGAGAACATTCGGTGCGTAATACGGCCGTCCACTGACAACCACCTGACCAATGATGCTATGGTCGAATGGGATTCCTTTTTGCTCCAACTTCCCGGCCATAAGAGCATAGGAATCATGTGGTCGGAGCTCTTTTGTTTCGGCATCATACATGATAAAGCCAAAAATATGAGGGAATAGCTCAGCCCCAACTGTTTTGGTAACTTTTTCTAAAAATTTGTCGATATTGAGCGAAACTACCGTTTCCTGCGATACTTGATTTAAGATGGCTAGCTCTTTGGTCTGCCGCATTGTCTCATCATACAATCGCGCATTCTCAATAGCCACAGCCGCCTGGTTGGCAAATGCAGCTACCATACGGCCGTCTTCATCAGAATATTGACCAATCCTTGACCCATCTACACTTAAAATACCATTAATTTCACCCTTCACCACCAAAAAGGCGCCAATCCAGGCACCCATTTCATCAGCCTCTGCAAGATTGATCCAGGATGGAATCGTTTGTGTATCCGAGGCAACCGTCCATCCAGGTGAAATGGCGATCTGTTCAAAAACACGACTGGCTGGTAGCGTAAAATCATGGGAATCCAAAAACGACGTGTGAAAACCATGCCCCTTTACAAAGATAAACTGATTGTTCACCTTATCCAGCCGAAAGAGGGATGCTGATTTGAAAGCAACAACCTGATCCAGCAAATCAAAAATATGATCGTACACTTCTTCAAGCTGCAAACTTGTTGTCAGCAGAGCGCCAACTTTCTGTAAAGTTCTAGACAAATTAAGTTGCCGCCGCTCATTGGCAAATAATCTTGCATTTTCAATAGCAATCGCCGCCTGATTAGCAACACCTTGTAACAAGGCAATCTCCTCAGTAGAAAAATGCTGTGGCTCATACCAGTGATAAATATGGAGCGTTCCCACCGGCTTGTTTTTTACTTGCAAAGGTACGCACAATATCGCCCGCAATCCATTTTTTCTCATTGAGGTGGTGAACTTATTGGTAAACGGTATCTTATTAAGATCAGAAATAAGAACAGGCTCACCACCCTCCAACGCCAACTGGCTTGTAAAGGAGTCGCTGATGTCTATGCGATCCCCTCTGGGAAACAGGGCAAAGGCTTCATCTGCGTACCAAGATAGGATGGTTTCCAGCTGCAAGCCATCTTCAGTAATAAGCGAGATGGAACAGTTATGGACATCATTTAAATAGACCCGCAAAATTTCCATCACCCGTGTTAAAATTTCATCACGATCCAGGCTACTGGAAACAAACTCGGCAACATCCAGTAATATTTCTGCTTCACGTCGGCGACGTGCCTCCGCTTCAAACAACTGCGTCCGGACGATAGCCAGCGCAGTCTGCTGGGCCACAAATTCACTTAGCTCAATATCACTTTCGGTAAAATGACGCGAGGTCTGGGTGTCAATAAGTTCCAGACACCCGATGATTTCATCTTCCCCTGGTATTGGGACAAAAAGAATGGCTTTGGCATGATGTAGTTGCAGATGAGCTTGCTCCCAATCTGACAAGGCGGGATCGTCGTGATTAGCTAGAACAGGCTTGGCCAAAGATTGCCACCAGCCAAGGCCATCGATAAATTCGGATAATCGATTTTCTTTGTGATATTTTGGCAAGAACGTGTCTGCATCCTGTTTATCGAGGTGCGTAAAATGGCTAACGATATTCCCACTTAAAATGGAAACGGCCGTTAAATTAAACACGTCACATAATTTCTCAGCTAATTGATCCAGCTTCTGTTCAAATTCTACATTACCAGAAAGCAGCGTCACAATCTCTAAAAAGATGCTGGTATAGCCTCGCGTACCAGTGTGATGATCAACGGCCGTTTTATACGCCGTCACATCCGTCATCATGCCACAAAGATAACGGTTTTCATCATTAACCACCGTACAAATGCGATCACGCAACCAAACCAGATTTCCGTTTTTAGCTATCATCCGGTATTCGATATGCTGCACCATCCCACTGGCCACCGCCTCATCAAATGCAGCCAATACCTGCTTCCGATCCCCCTCAAATAAATACGTTTGCCAAAATGGCAGTTTCAACAAAGCATCTGGCGATAGGCCCACTACCTTCTCCATTTGGCCACTTGCATACACAAGTTGATATGAACTTGGATCAGCGACCCAAAAAATAATTTCTACCCTTTCAGCAAAAGCTTGGGCAAACGGGAAATCCGGCATCCAGGAGGTGAGAGAATTAGTAGTATCAGAATTCATAATCAAATTTAACAATCAGGTTTGATTAGACCAAATAATTTGAAGTATCATACAGTTACTGTTTCGCTCAATCAATTTTGCCGATTCCATACCATCGACGAAACAGTAAAACTAAGAACGTGCGCAAATAAAAACATTACCTTAGTTCTCGATAGAACTTAAAAACAAGGATATATTGAAATGCGTCAAGACCGTTCCCCTTTTGCCCGTATCTTCATCTTAATTACGACACTTATCATAAGCATACTGATTCTGTATAAATATAGCGAACAATGGCTTCGTTCCTTCTTGCTATACTTATCAAATGCAGCCTGGGCACGCCAGTTTGCCACACAGTTCCCGCCCGCCTGGCAGGTGGCCAGCCGCTTTATTGCGGGCGAAACGAGTCAAAGTGCCATTCAGGCCAGCCAGGAGATTAACAAATCAGGTCTATCTGCCACCCTCAACTTTCTTGGTGAAAGTGTGGCCACTGAAGAAGATGCTGCGGCAGCACGGGAAGCCATTATTCAACTCATGCAACAAATCCATCAATATGGCGTCAATGCCCATATGTCCATCAAACCCACGCAACTAGGCTTGCACATCAGCCCAGAAACCATTCACAGTAATTTACAACAACTGTTAACCACCGCTGAAAAATATGATACACGCATCCAAATTGATATGGAAGATAGCAGCGTAACGGACACAACGCTAAATTTGTATCGCCGCCTGCGCGATGAGGATCAATTTGGTCATCGGGTCGGCATTGTTCTTCAAGCCTATCTTTACCGCACCGAGACGGACATTCAGGCACTCCTTCAAGAAGGTGGTTGGGTCCGCTTGTGCAAAGGGGCCTACAAAGAACCAGCCAATATTGCCTTCCCGGCTAAATCAGACACCGATGCCAACTACCTGCATTTGGCCCAACAAATGTTAAGCGATGAAGCCAGACAGCGGGGAATGTATCCCTGTTTTGCCACCCACGATGAATCTCTCATTCGGGCAATTATTCAATTTGCGCGTCATAATCAAGTTGATGCGGATACTTTTGAATTTCAGATGTTGTATGGTGTTCGTCGAGATTTGCAACAGGAAATACACCAACAAGGGTACAGGGTGCGCATTTACATACCATATGGCACGGCCTGGTATCCTTACTTCATGCGGCGGCTGGCTGAACGGCCGGCAAATCTGTGGTTTTTCCTGGGCAATTTACTGAAATAATTTCAGGCACCAAACAAACGCTGCCATAGCGGCGGCCCTAACAACAATAACCCAATCAAAACGGCCCCCAATGCGCCAACCAAAACGGCCGCAGCCGCTACATCTTTGGCTACCTTGGCTAGCGGATGCACGTCTGGCATGGTCATGTCCACTACGGCTTCGAGGGCCGTGTTCATAAATTCAGCCATCCACACCGCCATAAACGTCAAAATCAGGACCGCCCAATCGCGCGGGGGCAGGCGCAGCCACAACCCGATAGCCACCACGATAAGGGTGATAGCAGCATGAATCCAGGCGTTATGCTGGGTACGCAGCACAAACCACCAGCCATCAAACGCGTAATGGAAGCTTTTAACGCGGTTATAAATTTCTGAGCGATTCTCTGGGGACAAGCTAAACCTCCGCATCCTCCGGCGGGCCTGTGATTTCTGCGCCCAGCTGGGCCAAAATGGATGCCTGTGCCCACCACATGCGGTCTTTTTCTTCTGGCTCTTCATGGTCAAAGCCAAGCAAATGCAGCGTGCCATGTACGGTAAGCAGTTGCAGCTCAGACTTCAAACTGTGGCCCCCTTGTTTAGCCTGACGTTTAGCCATCGGCAGGGAAATGACAATGTCGCCCAGGTAAGGATCGTCTTCTTTTATGCCGGGCATTGTCTCACCGGTCTCAAAGCTGAGTACGTCAGTCGGCTGGTTGATGCCACGATATTCTTTATTGAGTGCCTGGAGCTGATCGTCGTCAGTGAGCAGCACGGTGACTTCTACCGGGGGTTTCAATCGTTCGTGTCGCAGGGTGACGGTTACGGCCGTTCGCAGCGCAGCGGCGATGGAATGCACCACTTTTTCTTTTTGCTGTATATGAATGCGGTATGCTGCCACTATGTCATATCCTCACTTAGCGTCGATGGGACAACATCAGCCGGCAATCTTGGTTGGCTAACGGCCGTTTCCACTACCGCCTGCTCATCGGCCGATAATATTTCATCATTGCCGGGGTATTTTACCCGCACATGAAAACGACCTTTTAATGTTTTAATGAACGATTCCCGAATCAGGCGAATATCTCCCAGCGTCAAACCCGATTCATCCAACTGTCCCTCAGTCAAATCCTCATCAACCAGCGAATTAACCAGCTTTTCAATCGCTTTCTCGCTGTTGGGCTGTAACGCTCGGGAAGTAGATTCGATGACATCAGCCAGCATGACAACGGCCGTTTCCCGCGTTTGCGGGCGTGGCCCAGGATAGCGGAACTTTTCTGGATCAACCTCTTCATCTTCTGCCGCTTGCTCCTGCGCTTTAAACAAAAATCCTTTCACCAGGCGCGTCCCGTGATGTTCAGCAATAAATTGATGAATTCGGTAAGGGAGCTTGTATCGTTTAGCCAACTCCAACCCATCGGGAACATGGCTCAAAATAATGCGGGCACTGGTTTGCGGGTCCAGTGTGTCATGGGGATTCACCCCTTCTTGATTTTCGCTAAAAAAGGGCGGCCGGTTCATCTTACCAATGTCGTGATAAAACGCACCCACCCGAATCAAGGCACTGTTGGCCTTGATTTTCTCCGCCGCCTGCTCGGCTAAATTGGCCACCATAATGCTGTGATGATAGGTGCCTGGGGCGCGGCGCAGCAGTTCTTGCAACAACGGATGATCCAGCCGGGCCAATTCTTGCAATTGCAGTGTGGTGGTGAGGCCAAACAAGCTGCCCAAAATGAAAAACCCAACCAGGGTCAGCGCGGCAGAGAGCATGCCGTTTACCACAGCGTACCCCATCAACTCTAGCATGTTGACTACGTCGATCATGTCCTGGTTCAGGCGAAACACCAGGATGACGGCACAGTACCCAATCGCCGCCGCCAAACCAGCCCGGAAAAAGGCATTGATTCGTTGGGCATCTTGTAAAGTAAGAATCGCTAAAAGACCACCAACGGCCGTATACGCTGCCAGTTCCAATGAATTGGGGGTCAAAAAGCCAATGAGCGCTGCCAGAATGATGGTTACAGTCAGGGAAAAGCGCACATCATAAATCACGCTCATGAGCATGGAAAAGGCAGCCATGGGGAAAATGTAGGTGAGGAAAACACCACCGGTAATCATCAGCTTGGCCATCGCCGCAAAAACCAAAATCAGGCTGGCCAACACGGTTAGGGAACGGCCGTTGTCGCGCACGCGTGGCCAGAAAAATTGATGCCAGTACATCGTCACCAGCACCACAGACAGAAGCGACGCCACAAACATAGCGGCTACATCCCGCCAATCCAACTGACTTTGCAGCAAGCCCAACTGGGTCAATTTCTCGATGTCCAACGCCGTCACAATGTCACCCTGGCGCACAATACGCTCATTATTGGCAATGCTGACGGGGAACGAGGCACCTACATTTTCTACGGCCGTTTCACGCAAAGCGGCCGTGGCTTCTGGGTCTGGAAAAACAGTGGGCACAATAAATTGTGGGGCCAGATTGGTGACAACGTTTTCCTGTTTTGGGGTTAGTTCCAGGCTGGCCTCGCGCCGGGCGGTAATCTGGTAATCACGCACCTGACTTTCCCGTATATCCTGACGCATCAAATCCCCAACAATGCGAGATATTTCACGCTTCGCCACATCATAATCAGAGGCAGAAAGCTCCAACAAATCTAACCCCACTTGCTCCTGAATGGTCAAACTATCAATCGCTTGCAAATAGGATAGTTGAGATTCTTTGCTAGCCAGCGCATCCGCTCGGACCACATCGGTGAAGGAAAGAACGGCACTTACAAAATTTAGCTGGTTGCGACCAATGTCGTTGCCGTCCCGCGTGTATTGTTCCGGTACGGCCGCACGAGCATTTTCCCGGGCAGTCATCAACAATACTTCGCTTTCATATTTTATAGAGCGGGGGGCCAGAATATCTTCGCTGGCTGGTTCACCCAGCGTTACCTGAACCTCGGTAGCCGTGACCAGGTTAAAACTAAAAATGATGGTAAGACCCAGGGTTACTGAGGTGGCAAACACCCAAAGCAAAGAACCTTGGAGCCACTTTCGCCAGCGGGGTCGCTCGTCTGTTTGAGCTGTCATTTTGTAGGAAGAGTTACTGATTTTGCAGCAGTTCGCGCACGACTTCGTTGACCAAACGGCCGTCTGCCTGTCCTTTCAATTTGGGCATTAGCTTCCCCATTACTTGCCCCATACCTTTGGCGTCCGTGACGCCTAATTCTGCAATTGTTTCTGCAGCAATGGCCTTAATTTGCGCACGACCCATTTGTTGAGGCAGGTACGACTCAATAATCGTTAACTCCGCCTCTTCATTCGCCATCATCTCCGGACGACCTGCTTTTTCATAATCGGCAATGCTCTCGCGCCGCTGCTTGGCTTGTTTGGTTAATACCGCCAGCACGCCTTCATCATCCAGGCTCGTTTGGCCATCAATTTCCTCTTGTTTAATCGCTGCCAAAAGCAAACCAATGGCATTACGTTTTGCCGTATCGCCCGCGCGCATGGCCGCGATCCGATCTTTTTGCAATGTTTCTTTTACGCTCATTTGCTGACCTTATTCTAAATGCCTTAGACTATTTTCTGTGTAATGAGAACCCACCTTCCCAAATAAATATTCTTTGGATCAGCAGGGATTCCCCAAGGTAGCTGCATTAGGATTGTAGCATTGGCAGGGTGGGTGTCAACACAGTGTAGAGGCTCAGGTTGCCTTCTTTGCCATCGCTGCGGAACTGATCCACAATGGCAAACCCGGCGGCAGTGGCCAATTCGGCCGTTTCTGCGACATCAATTTGGCAAGCATACCGCAAGGCAAAACCCCCACGCCGCCAGGCCAATAAATAGTCGTTTGGTTCCACATCGGCCGCCGTTAGGCTAATTTCGGCCCAATCCTGCACTTTGCGCCGCTGGCGTGGGCTGTCCATAAATTGCCAGTTGGAGATGAGGAGACGGCCGTTTTCCACCAAATGTTCTTTTATTTCCTGCAACAAACGCACCCGATTCGCCCTGCCCGGCAAATGGTGCATCACCGCCAAACAGGAGATGGCAGGGAAACGGCCCAACCCATCCAGGCAGTCCGGCTCCAGCAAGTTTCGCTGGTAAAAGGTACCCTCGGCATTTTTAGCCGCATCGGTCAACAGCTCCTCACTAAAATCGACACCCACAAATTCACCAATGCGCTTGTGGGATTGAAGAAATTCAGCGAAACGGCCGTTGCCACAGCCCACGTCCAAAAAGCGGGGGCATGGCTGGGGCAGATGGGGCAGCAAGCGGGCAAATCCTGGCTGCGGCGTTACCCGGCTGCCAGAAAAAGAATCCGCCTGCGCATCATAAAATTCCTGGTTCAAGTCCAGCAAACGCTGAACAACGTCATCTCGCATTTTGATCTCTAAAAAATAGGACACAGATGACACAGATTAAAAATCAGCGTCTATCTGCGTTAATCAGCGTCCAAATTTCCCTTTGGGCGAATGCGGCGGCGGTTGGTGACAAACCAGGTACGGCCGTTTTGCGTCCGTACCCAAACCGCTGGCGATTGATGCGCCACCACGACTCCACTCAGCCAGACTTGTTCGCCCAGCCAAATTTGTACGGCCGTACCCACCGCGTACATCTCCGTCAATCGCTCCACCACTTCTCACTTTTCACTTTTTACTTTTCACCTCCAAGCTGCTCCAATCGCGCCACTCGCTCCGGCTCCAAAGCCACCAGCCAATCCACCTGAGACAATTCCTCATGCGCCTGGGCAAAATACGGCCGTGCCTCTGCCCCCTGCCCTAGGGCCAACAAACATTCGCCAATTTCCTCATTAACAAAGCCGTCCGTCTGGCCCACGCCCTGGTATTCGGCCAGGAGCGCCTGCTGCAACGCCAGCGCCTCATTCAGGCGATTGAGCGAGCGGTACGTGCGCCCAATACACCATTTGGCTATGCGTATCGTCTCTGGCTGGTCGGGATGATTGGCCTCACGCCAGGCTAGCGCCTTCTCAAAAATAGACAACGCCTGTTTGTATTCACCCATGTCGTGGTACGTCCAGCCCAGATTATTGTAGAGGGAGCCGCGCCAACCTGCCGCCCGCACATCGGGTGTGGCTTCGGCGAGGGCCAGGGCTTTTTCGTTCCATTTTATCTGCTCGGCAGCGTCCGGCTCGGCAATAGCAACCATGTGCGCCGCATCGATGGTATAGAAGTCGGCCTGGGGCGAAACGGCCGTTCCCAACACAAATGCCTCCTGGAACAAGGGCAAGGCCCGCTCAGGCTCGCTCGCCGAATTAAAGGACCGCCCTCGCTCCAACAAACAGCACATCCTCGGCACAACCATCCCATCAGTCAGCAGCGCCTCCGCTTCATCCAGCAACTGCTGGGCCTCGGTAAATTGGCGGCGCAGACTGTGGGTACGGGCCAGCTGGCTCAGCAGCTCGGCATGGTAAGCCCGGTTGTCACTCGCTTCCACCATTGGCAAAAGAGCTTCAAAACGAACGGCCGTTCCCGCCGGATCGTTATAATTCCACAACGTATGCAGCTCAGGAAAATCGCTCATCGTTACCTCTTTTTTGGGCAATGTCAGACCTATTGAAAAACAAACCGCAAAGATACCGTGTTGAAAGTCAAGCGGAACCTTGCACATTAACAAGATAATCTGGGTCAAACGGCTGTTGGTGCTTAAG
>JBNKLQ010000223.1:0-10667 GCA_050292445.1 Promineifilaceae bacterium (SeqCode)
TCCTGAAGAACAGATTGACGAAGAAGTTGTCTAAATGCCCTTTCGGGCTTTCGTGCTGTTCCTACCCACGCCACCGTCGTCGTAACGACAACCCCCCTCCCCGTCTAAATGCCCTTTCGGGCTTTCGTGCTGTTCCTACTCTAGTTATCCACAGTGGGACAGTGTGTGCTTTTTTACCACTTTTAAGGCAACACCCTTGTCCCCATGCCCCACTACGCTGTTGCATTCCAATCTATTCCGCCTATTTCGTTCCACCGACCATATGCTAGCGAGGGTCTTTAAAAGATACCGCCAAAACGTATATTACTCATAATAAATTCAGCCTGGATGGCTCAGGTAAATCGGTTCTGATCGCGCGTTTTCGCCACCAATCGGCTCATATCGCCGTTTCCGAGCCTCGCCTAGCCTCTTTCGCTTTGTTACCCGCGTAATTTCACCTTGGTCTTCCAGAAAAAAGGTGCTATGGTGTCTTTGCAACGAATATGCAATTTTTAAGGAGCATAGCCAGGGTGGAGGTGTGTGTGTTGAAAGCAGTCAATTTCCTAACCCCAAATTCATTAACGCTTATTTTGGCATATCTAGCCTATTATAGACCTAATTTTCTCTCCGGGCGATGTCTTTCTGCTACTCATCTACGGGAACTGAGTCAGCTGCTTGGCCACACGCAACCGGATCTGCGCAGTGTCAGGGCGCATCCTTTACTGGCCATACATTTAGCCGTAGCCCATGCAGTTGGTTTGCTGTCTGTGTTCCAAGGTCAGTGGCAAACCACGCTGGCGACGCTGCCCTGGCTGGAAGGCAACTGGCAAGAACAAATAGCTTCCCTGGAACAAGCTTTGGCAGATTCACCGCAGTGGTCAGAAAGTTTGTCTACTTTAGGGCTTCAAGAGGTGCTTACCCTTGATTTTCTAGCATTTATCAAGCAGCAGCTCTCTCGTCAGCGGCAAAACCCTCAACCAGCAACCACAAACGCAACCTGGCTAGCCAAAACAAGCGAAGCTGAATGGCGGATTGCCTTGCCTGGCCATGTAGTGCCAAATCTATTGTTTCATCTTTGGCAAATGGGAAATATGGGCAAAGATGGCATCTGGCAAGGAACGCCTTATTCAATTGCCAAGGCCGCACAGCGAGGCTATTCTTTGACGCTTATGGAGTCTGTATTAACCCGTTTAACGAATGAACCGCTGAGTGATCAACAACAAAATGATCTGGTATCCTGGTATAAACGACACGATACATATCAGATTCGACCTGCAAATTTACTAAGCGTCAAAAAGCCGGAACAACTCGATGAAATCATGAGCCAACAACGCTGGCGACCGCACATTGGTGAGCGGCTTTCGCCGCGACATGCAATGGTTACATCTGGTTTGGTCCTGCTTTTGTCACGACGTTTAAAGCTTGACGGCTATCCTCTTCATGCACCATTTTTGCAGTCAGCGTCCGAAGACGCAGACCATGCCGTCGATGCAGCAACATGCTGGCTAGCGCTGGAGGTGCTCCAAGGGCTAGGAAAGATCATCGAGCTGCCTTTCTCTGTTTCGGCCGAAGCTCACTACCAGCTTGAAACTCATTTGAGCTCTTCACAGCAGGCGGATCTGACGTTGAAAGCCAGCCAGGTTCTGGCTGGCGTGAAGCAAGCAATTCGCGGCCGAGACGCATACTTCTTGCCAGAAAACGCGCCCGATCCGGCACTGGCAGCAGCCATTGAAACCACAATTGCTCAAGAAGGCACCATCGAAATTGCGTATCAAGCTTTAGGTGAAGCCAGTCCACGGTTACGCCAGGTTGAACCACACTGGTTAGAGCGGCGCGAAACTGGCATTTATTTGCATGGCTACTGCTATTTGGCTGAAGCCAATCGCATTTTTCGTCTTGACAGAATTTATAGCTGGCAAGAAATAGTTAAACCAACTTGATATTATGGATCAAGGTAGGTAATGGATAGAGAGAATCTAAAAACGGGAGTCCAGCCAAAAGTCCAGTTTTTAAAGAATTTTTGTTACCTCTGATAATGGCGGCAAAAAATTTCCGAGCTTAAGCCAAAGAAAAAACCACCCAGAGCTGGCTCTGCCGAGATACCGACATCATTGGCCAATACACCTCTCCTCGTTGCTTTTTCAAACCGCGCACCGCTGTCTTTCCATTAGCAAAATACCGCTTTTCAATCTTTTCGCCGCCGTTCCCCTGCGCCTCTTGGTTCACAAGGTCTTTCAGTTTCCGATTGATCTTCCGCATTCTGCCCTTGGGGGCTTGCTGGTGGGGTCCTGTGTAGCTGTTGGGCAGCTGCCAGGCGGTGTAGCTGACACCTTTGCGGCCCTGCCAGCCTTGATGGTCAGTGAATTCAAATAGAGCTCGACCACGCTGCCAAGCTTGTTTTTGTACCTCCTCTGGATTCTTCTTGTTCCCGATGGCGATGTTGGTCTGGCGATTTAATTTGGCTACGCGGCAATAGTGGCGTTGGCTGCGTTCGGGAATGCCAGTGAGGTTCTGCTGCACCTCTCTGGAGATGGGATTGTTGACTTTACGGCCGCTGTGCCAGGCAGCGTAGAGATGGGCTTTGAAATCGCCAATGTTTTGGGTGATGGCTTTGATAGGCAAGGCAACTGGTTTGCCTGTCAGTCGCGGTAAGTTTAGGTGTACGGCCGTTCTGGCCGTGCCAAATAACCAGAGCCGCTGCCTGACTTTGTCCCACTGCCAGAATTGCCCCTGCCCTTGGCCAAGGAGCTGCCGTAGTCGCCGCCAGGTGCATAACTTGAGCCGGGCATCTGTTCCGGTGAACTGTTGGCGTATCTCTGAAATAGGGAGCCAACCTCGTCCATCAATGTCCAGATACCGGCACAGCAACCAGAGCCTGTAAGTTGTTGCGGCTTCAGCCTGCAAGGCGGCAATACCAAGACTGGGATAATGCTTGACGGTGTCGCCATCGAGCTGCAAACGTAGCTGACGGGCGGTGTGGCTGGTATCTGGTTCATAAACAGCTAAAGGCTGGCCACCCGGATGGCTTCTGTGACGAATGGCACAGAAGGAAGGATGGCCAGCCCTCAGAGGTTTATCAACAGGAGCCGTTTCCTGCTTTTTTGCAGCAGTTCGAATGGCAGCGGTAACGGCCGTACTGTCCCATCCCAAATGTGCAGGCAACTTTAAGACTGCTTCCGCTGTGGTGAGCGGAGCATCTGTTGGTTCAGCTTCTTGCCAGGGTGGTACGGTTAGGAACGGCCGTTTGGCTGTTTCTTGGTCTGAAGCTGTCTTATGCGATTGTGCCTGCTGCCTCAGCGCGTAAAGTCGCTGGTTCGCCCGCAGCAGCGCTGGCGAGGGCGACGAAGGTGACGCGTTCATCAGGACGCACAGCATTCACACAGCATTGACCGCCGCCTGAATTTTGTGCTATTCTCCCTGTGAACAACCGCACGGGAGATGTAAAATCCCCCTCCCCACTCAAGGGGCAGCTAACAACAGATGCTGTCACATCTGTTAGAAACAAAGATGCGATTGTTATCGAAACACGGGAAAGCTATCACTTGATGGCTTTCTCGTTTTTTGTTTAAGTTTGGGAGAAACTGAGTGAGGGATATCCTAATGAATTACGATAGTATTTGAGAGGAAACGAGGCATTGATCCCAGCAGATTTGGAGCTGCTAAGGAAGTTTCTAAGTGATTTTTCTGGGGTTTTCTATAAAATATGCGCGAGAACAGAATTTGCGTAAATTAGGCAAAAAAGTGTGGGTACACAGGAAGTAGACCTGCTATCGAGAGGTCGTTGGTTCGAGTCCAATCGCGCCCATACTTTTGCAAGCAAGAAGACCCACTTGGGTCTTTTTTCATTTCTAATCTTCACCATTGGAACCACCAAGGGCCCGTTCTTGACCACCTTCTAGACCGATCACCCTGGACACCGGCAACACAAAAATAACACCATTATGTGGTGCTTCCATATTGCCCAAGATAGATTCCGTAGCTTTGATGACATCGTCTACCATCTCCTCTGTTTCCACGACGGTAAAGAGGGTTCGGTGCCGTTCCTCACGCGTTTGTAACAAGCGACTCAAGCTGGGCATCAAAGGAATATCGTCCCGAATGCTCATTTTGCGCACCCGGCCCAGGCCCGTACTTTCTAAAATAGTAACACCTCCCACACCCTGCGACTCCCACGCTTCCAAAATAGTGGTGCATTGATTGATGTCATCCAGAACAAGCAAGATCATATGGTACATAATTTCCTCGTATGGTTGTCTTTCCTACGAAACAGTAGATTCTGCACTACTGACCGCAGGTGAACTCTTTGCAAAGGCGGCCCGTAACATGGGCGGCGTAACTAATGTGGCAATAATTACCATGAAAACAGCGATGGCAAAATTTTCACTAGAGATGAGTTGCTGTGTCAGGGCAAATGAAGCAACGATAAGGCCAACCTCACCCCGTGAGACCATGCCTATGCCCAATTGGAATGACTCGCGGTTGGTAAAACCAGCAAATTTTGCTCCCAAACCGCTGCCACCAATTTTGCTAATTACGGCAATAATGGTGAAAACGGCCGCAAACCACCAAGCATTACCACTCACCGCCCCTAAATCAACTTCTAGCCCAATGTTGACAAAGAAAATGGGAACAAAAAAAGCATACGCAATGGCCGAAATACCTTCCTCAATTTCTTCTCTGAACGGCGTACGCCCGAGAAAAAGTCCTGCCAAAAAAGCCCCGGTAATTGCCGCCACACCACCCAGAACTTCGGCTGCATAGCTATAAAGGAGACAAATAACCAGAACAAAAGCCAACATGCCTTTACTGATGGGAAGCCTGTTAATATGATTGGCGAGCCAGGGCAATAACCATAAACCAAGCGCAGAAGCAATGCCAATATAAGCGACCATTTGCACGACAGTCAGCACAATGCTGCCCACGCCACCAGCACTCTCTCCTACCAACACAAAAGCAATAGATAGGATAAGAATCACCAAAATGTCGTCGAAAACGGCCGCTCCCAGTAACGCCAGCCCCACTTTACTCCGCAACACCTTCAGCTCCATCAACGTTTGTGCCGAAATGCTAACGCTGGTAGCCGCCAACGTCAGCCCTAGAAAAAGCGCTTCATCACCGCCCGTGTTAAATAAAACGGCCGCTCCATAGCCAAGCCCTAAAGGCACTAAAACACCCAGAACGCCAGCAAACGCCGACACTTTGCCCGCATTAATTAAATCTGGCAAATGTAATTCCAATCCCGCCAGCAACATGAGCAAAATGACGCCTAACTCAGCCATAATCGCAATAAGCTCAGTTAATGTCTCGCTGTGTTGGAAGAGAAATGTCCAGGAATGCAGCATATCCAGCGCAGTAGGCCCCAGCAGCAGACCTGCCAAAAGCTCACCCAACACAGAAGGCTGATTAAACCGATTACTGATGTACCCCCCCAATTTTGCGGCAACAATAATTATCACAATCGCCAGAATAAATTCTAAAAATTCATTTTCCATTGAAATTCCTTCTTGCCTTTCCCTTACGATATGCAAAAGCGGGTAGATTTTTTGCAATCGATGGACTGCTTCTCCCGCTTTTACTTCCAAATCACAAGAAAATGTCCTGCTTGTTTTTAGAATCTTTTGTGATTTGCGTAACTGCTTATTTTATGGTTTTCGCTTTGAGCACGGAACTTCCTATAGGATTAACAAAATTTTCGTATCTTTTTCCCAAATACGAAGTCCATAAGATTTCCTTGTTCATGAAACTCGGGTGATAACATCAATAGTAACCTGATTTCCCTCACGTTTCAGGCAAATTGTGTCACCGTTATTGATCTTCTTAATAATGTCATCGTTAAATTGATATGCGTAGGGGATATTTTCCAGGGAACAGGCAGGTGCGCTTTGCTGATCGATTTCGGTATTGACAATAGCCAATGGGGCCTGACCACGGTAGAAAAGCTCCAGTAACACGTAAGGGGCCACCGTGGAACCGCTGCCCTTGGGAAAGATAGCAATCTTGCCCGCCATGCTTTGCCCGTCAGCAGGATGCCCCGGCTCTTCAATGACACCAGTTACCCGATTGACAAAGCCAAGCAGGGTGATGGGTGTGTCGGTGACAAACGCCTCAGCCGTGACGCTAAAGTCGGTTTGAGAAGGCAGGCCGTGCCCAGTGGCAGCGAAAGTGCCGCTGGCGTGGTGACCAGGTGACAAGGCGACAGGGGGATGGGCTGACGGCCGTTTAGAGGCTGAGGTCTTTTTGTTCCCAATTTCTGTTTCCCAATCTCCAATCTCCAACTCCCCTGTTGCCAGGGCCACACAATCCGCCAACCGCATCACAGAAGTAGGAATACCATTCAATCCTGACTTTATGTAATGTTCTGCCTTCATGGAATTGGTCAGAACATGATGCACCCAGCTTGGATCGTAGGGGACAACTTCAGGACAGGTGTTTTCTAACAGCAAGGCACCGCTGCGGGTGATAACTTCTGCCAGGCCCGTTTTTTCAGCAATCGCTTTGTTGGCGGCGGAGGTAAAAACCCATAGGGGCGGTGCGTTGGGATCCAACTTTTTACCCTTGAGCAGTTGAGCCGTAGCGCGCAGTTCGCCGATCGATGCCTGGGGACAGCCAATGGTTATGAGGGAAACGGCCGTTTCCGGGGCCAGTTCCTCATACCTCTTTTGCAACTCAGTCTGGCCAAACTTCAATCTGGCCTGAAACGCTGCCGGCGGGCGCTCCCCCTGACCATCAATGTAGAGCAACGGACAGCCATAATTCGCTGCGGCCGCTGTGAGCGCTTTCTTTTGCTCATGACTCAACTCAGCGGGCAAGCCTTTAATGGCCGGAATCGGGCCATATGGCATCTGCCATTCTGGCTGGCGCTGCTTGCCAATCCAGTCACCCAAAACAGAAAAGTCCGTTGGGTCTTCTAGCGGTATTGTCACCACCACCGCCAGGTTCGGACGGCGATTTTCCTCAAGCATCAGGCCGTATTGGGGCGTGTAGCCGGTCAACGCCGCCGCCAAAGCCGATAGCCCAGACTCGCGATTGGTGACCAGCCCGGTATAAGAATTGCCAAAACAGATGGCATTTGATTCCGCCCAGGCCGCCTCGCCGCTAGTCACAACGCCCTCCCACTCATAGGGAATGCAGGATTGCGTAGGCTGCACGCCAAGTTGTGTGTAACGGGCCACAATTTCAGCATTGTGTTCCTTAAAGTTGGGAGCCACGATGCGCATCGCTTCAAACTGGGCTTCGTCGCAGCCAGCAGAATTAAGCGTGGTGGGGACAGCCACTTTTGCCTGGGGGTCTTCCGCCAGTCGTGCTAAAAATTGGCGCAGTCCCAGCCCGCCGGTCAGGGGCGAAACACCAGAAAGATGGGCACTGGTGATGGGAAGTAGCTCGGTGGCTCCGGCGGTGGCAGCCATGTCCAGCAACAGCCGCATCGCCATCTGGCGGGCCACGCCTTGCTTTCCAGCTAACATTGCTTCTTGTTCTTTGTTCAATTTTATGTCTGTCATACCTACTCTTTTGGTTCTTTCGGCGTCGTGGGCCGATAGCCTGTGTCTCGCTGAAGTTTACTCACCACCACAGTGGTCGCCTCCTGGGGGTCCGGCGGCCGTTTGCCCTCTTCAAAATGCAGATATTCGCGCTGCGTGGGATAAGCAAAATCAATGTCCCAATGCAGTTTGAAGGCACGCAGAGTCGCTTCCCAAATTTCTTGTTCGCTGCCACGCCGCTTACGCGGATCAACCATGTAGCGCAGGGTGAGTACCACGCCGCTGTCGGCGACGCTGGTGTAAACCGTAGGAGAAACGTTACCGTAACTAATAACAAAACGCTGCCCAGAGCTACGACCGCGCCGCACCGCATCAGCCACATCTGGCGCCAGTTCGTTGATGATGTTGACCAAAATCGCCTTGGCTTTCTCCCAGTCGCTTTCAAACGTGACCATAACGGGAATTTCGTTCCAGATGAAAGGAAAGCCCTGATGCATGTTGGTGAGCACTTCGGAAAAGACTTTGCCGTTGGGGATGTGGACGATGCGCCCGGTGCTTTGCTCGGCATTGATGCGACGGCCGATTTCCAGCATACTAAAAGAAAAGAGCCGGATGTCAATCACATCCCCTAAATTCCCGTCGATCTCGATACGATCTCCCACAACAAACGGCCGTCGCCAAACAATAAACACCCAGGCCGCCAGGGCCACAATCAAATCTTGCAAAGCGATGGCAATACCGGCCGACAACAGCCCCAAATACGTCACCAGCGTGCCGATTCCTTCTAACCAGAGCCGCCCCACCAGCAAAATGCCTAGCACCACTGAAGCATATTCGATTGTTTTGCGCAGGTTGTACAGCGTGCGCGTGTTGTCAGCATACCGTTTATGGATGAAACGCAAGGCAATCCAACGCATCAACCATAACAAAATTATGATGAGAAAAGAGAAGATTAGATTGCGCTGAAAATTGTTGGTTAGATCAATGCTCAAGGTCGAAAATAAATCGTCTAGTGCCTGGCTAATTTGCTCAATCATAGCTTAAAAGCTCACTTGTCGTATTTACATAATCCGGGCGAATAATCTCAACGGAAACGGCCGTTTCCTGGCGAATCACCTCAGCTAACCGTTCAATGGCATCATCACCAAATATGTTGGCCGTTGTCCCTCTGGGTGCGCCGAGCACCAGTAAATCCGCCTCAACATCTTTCATAAAACGGACAATTTCTTCATGCACATTGCCCCGCCGTATTTTTATTTCTGTACTCAAATGCGCCAGATTGGCCCGCTTTTGGGCAATACGCAGCAGCGTCTCACCCATCCAGATCAGCTCCGCCAAAATAGCCTCTTTTAGGCTATCGCTAATTTTTTCCTCAAGGCTGTCTGGATCTACAATATATAAAAAAAGCAGCGGCTCACCAGTTTCTTTGGCACGTTTAATGGCTGCCATCTGGGCCGCGCGACTACCTTCGCCACCACGCGTGGCACAGACAATGCTACTCATTTTCTCTCTCCCATTTTTCAACACCACGCGTACGATTTTTCATGATGATTTCTAGGGCCGCCGCCCGGTTATTGAGCTCAACAATGAGTTCGTCGTGTACCTCGTTCGAAATAAAACCACGACGAGAAGCCTCGCCGACAGCACTTCGTTCAGCACTTAAAGCATCTTCTCGCGCCTGCAAATACATATCCAGTTCCAGCTCTGGAAAATCCTGTAAATGGGCCCGCAGATCAGCCTTCTTTGCCTGAATTTCCTCATCATAAACCTGCCCCATCGAGTCCCAAATATCTTTGAACAAAATGCCATCATCGCGCAGGCGATTAAGCTCATGTTTGCCCGCCCACTTGGCGGAAAGGGTGGCTTGCCGACGCTGAAGCTCTACGCGCTGCGGTGGTACTTCGGCCAGCTTGAGCCGATTGATGATTTTTTCAATGGTCATTCCCTGAAAGAGCAAGGTAAACAGCACAACGCCGAAAGTCATCACGCGCAGCTCTAGGGCAACTTCTGGGCCAAAAACAGCGTCTTCAATGGAAAGGGCCAGGGCCAGACTAATCGCGCCGCGCAGCCCCCCCCAATACATGACGTGTTGAAAGTTGAAGGGGATGCGGTTTTGTGGTTGGAAACGGCCGTAAACCCAGCTAAACGTGTAAATAATCACCCCTCGACTCAAAATGATTGCCAAAACAGCTACGATGATAGGAATGATGTTCGGTCGCAGCTGCGTTAGCTCAATTTCCAAACCAATCAACAAAAAGACCAGCGAATTCACCACAAAGCTCAAAAATTCCCAAAAATTATCCAGCGTCAGCTTGGTCGTGGGTGATGTGTTCTGAAAACCAATGTTGCCAACCATCAAACCAGCAGCTACCACAGCTAGGATACCGCTAAAATGCAGCCCTTCTACGCCGATGAACTGCCCAAACGACTCTGCCACCACAAATGAACCAAAGGCCAGCGCCACCGTCGTGGCCGTCTCAATCAAGTGATCATCCACATTTTTCAAGATGATGTAAGAGACCACATAGCCTAGCGTCACACCAACTGCCACCCCGCCAAAAGCAACAATAAAAAACTGCCGCAGCGCCTCTCCTAACCCAAATGAACCCGAAATTGTGCCTGCCGCCAGTGCCAGGTTAAAAATAACAATAGCCACGCCATCATTAAACAGGCTTTCCCCCTCCACCAAAATGGTGAGCCGCTTACTCACGCCCAAACTACGAAAAAAGGCAATCACCGCCACCGGGTCTGTGGCAGAAATCAACGCACCAAATGCCAGCGCGGCGGCCCAGGAGATGCCCAAAAAGTGCACCAACCCGCCAACCAAAAAGGTGCCCACCAGTGTGCCACCAAAAGCCAGCAGCAGCACCGGCAACAAATCTTTCTTGAGCTTGCGCCAGGGAATGTGCAGCGTGGCCTCAAAGACGAGCGGCGGCACCAAAATGGCCAGGATCAAATCTGAGCTGACGCTGAACCCCAAAAAGTTGGGGAAAAAGGAGAGTATCAGCCCCACCAACACCAGAGCCACAGTGTAGGGTAGCCGGATGCGGCGCACCACAATGGCCACCATCGCAGCAATAAATAGCAGTATTATGAAGCTAAGTTCCTGCTGTACCAGTCCGCTTTCTTCGGCCTGTAAAAGCATGGAGAAATATTTCGCAAGGACAGGGATGTCCATTTTTACTCCTAAAATTAGTGGTCAATCGTTGT
>JBNKLQ010000224.1:0-10303 GCA_050292445.1 Promineifilaceae bacterium (SeqCode)
GCAGATCAGAGATACACGAAGGCGTATGCGGCACATCCGAGAAGAGTTTCAGCAAGCTGTACGCTTCACCATTATCCACCATCAGACGGGCAGTCGGTCGTGGCTGTGCGATGAGGATACAGCAGCCTATTGTTCGCCGGGTACTCCCATCAAATTGTGTCCCAGTTGGTTTGATGGTAGCCGTGAATGGCAAGCCCAAACCATCATTCATGAGCTCAGTCATAAAAATGGGCACATACATCATCGTGGGGCAACAGACCCAGAGTCTGCGCGGCGCCTTGCTCAGGAGAATCCCAGATGGGCGAGGCGGAATCCAGAAAATTTTGCATGTTATTGTGGAGAATACTTCTGAAAAGGAAAAACGACCGTTCGAGGAGGCGACATATGAAAAATATCAAAGTGAGAAGTGGGAGTACGCCTGTTGGCTTAACGGAATGGCAGCAATATGAAGGAGAAATGCCGGGAATCTATGTTGAAGTTGATACACGAGCAGCCAAATTCAAGCGGACACCGCATTATGTGGCATCCCTTGTTGGTCGGACAAATCATTGGTTAACCACTGGTGGTTCCTGTATCTACAATCCGACGCCAACAGGCTTCAGGATCTATGTCAGATATGCAGATTCAAGTGCCGAAAATATGACGCCAGCTTTTGCCAATGATGCAGAATGGCATATTTCGTGGATTGGAGTTGAAAGTGAAGACGGCCGTTTGCATGTTTATGATAAGTAGATGCGAAGGTGTCTAAATATATTTAAGGGAGTATGACATGTCAGATGGATAAGGACTGAACAGTTTTGAAGAGACGATGAGAAGTAAGGCGGGTTTGGTTGCAGTTAAGGCATACAGGCTATTCAAGAATCTTATAGAAGAGGCTGGCTGGTCACGCAACAGGGCTTTTCAGGTTGCGTTCATGGGTATTCGGCTCTTTCACATCCCGGGATTGAAACCAGTGCCTGAACCGGATCCACCGTTTTCTATAGAGAGCCTCTATACGGTAGTGAAGGATGCTTATGCCAATGTTTCCGAGCTGCGAACAGAGATCAAGAATGATCTTGATTTTCTCGAAAAATTAATGCATGAAGAACCGACAAACTGATGATTTCAGAGAGGGGAAAATGGACATATACGATTTAATCATGCAAGCCAAGAAGGGTGACTTCGAAGCTGGCAAAAAACTATATGAATGGGCGTATTTGTGGCCGAGGCTGGAACAGGAATTTGCACCAGCGGTGGGTGATGCAAAAGATGGTAGTTCACGGCCAAATCCGATGAGGGCTGGAAACTACGAACTCATAAGTATTCTCGCTATGGTCAGCCTCAGCCCGCAACCAGAACCTCCAGACCTACCTGCTGTTACAAAGGTGGCGATCTCGGCAATGAAAGATTTCCGCAGGCGAATACTTGTCTTAGCTGATCAACTTGAAACCGAAATAGCTACCCTGGCAACAGATTAAGCGTAGGAATAGGCCTACCGGAATACGAAGTAGGAATAACCTCTCCTCTTTATTGTGACTGTCAAAGAGGCTTGACAATTATGAAAAGGCGATTGAATACAAAGCAGCATGAGATCCGGTTGTTATTGTTCCAAGAGGCTACTGGAAGAGCCGGTTTGTCACAATGAGGGTGAGCACTTTGGCCGCAAATTTCTGCCTGGGCATTTTAGTGGCCGACGATATGGGCTAATGGACGAAAATCACCTGGGTATTATCGCCCAAAAAATAAGGCAAACACATTCTCACCGGCGAAACCTGCTACTTTAGTGACTGGCCACCCTTGATTCGCCTTTTGGAAACCACATTCAAACCAGGCAAGTCTCAACTGAAGGCAAGGGGGCGTTTGATCAGGTTCCTGACAACAGACGAACACACCATTGCCACCGACGGCCACACCTGAACCAACGCCCCAAAACGGCCGTTTCTTCTTTACTTCCCCCTGTATTCCAACTAAGATATGAATACGTGTTGTTTACCCTGCAGGGTTTAGGAGAGGAGCAACCGTATGACGATAACAGACCAGCTGCAGGCTGAGGTGCTGCACGTCACGCTCCTGGGTGAATTTCGATTAACGTGGGGCGAGACGGCCGTTTCCGGCATCACTACGCCCAGCTACCAATCCCTGCTTGCCTATCTCATCCTCAACCGGGACAAAGAACACACGCGCCAGCAGCTCGCCTTTCAATTCTGGCCTGATTCTACCGAGTCACAAGCACGAACCAACCTGCGCAAAGCGATTCACAAACTGCGCCATGAGCTGCCTCACGCTGATCGGTTCCTCTGTTTGGAAAACCAGAGTGTACAGTGGAAAACAGATGCCCCATTTACGCTCGACGTAGCAGAATTTGAAAATTGTTTACAAACATTTTCCCAGATTGAGACGACAACACCTCACCACGCAGCACTCGCCCCCCTCCAAGACGCTGTCACTTTTTACAAAGGTGATCTCCTACCTGAACATTATGATGATTGGATATTGGCTGCTCGTGAATGGCTTCGTAGCCAGTATCTGGCCTGCCTGGATCAACTCATCCAGCATTTAGAAAATGAGCGCCAATACGAGGTTGCCATAAATTATGCTCGTCGTCTGCTGCGCGAGGACTCGCTACACGAGGCTGCTTATCGCCGTCTGATGCGGCTGCAGGCTCTCAATGGTAATGTGGCCGGTGCGCTGCGTGTTTATCACACCTGTATTACTAATTTGCAGCGTGAATTGGGTGTGTCCCCTAGCCGGGCGACTCAGGAAACTTATGAACGACTGCTAAAGATTGACACGTCAACAGAGGCACCATTGCCTGCGCGCGTGCCGCTTGTGGCGCGAGAGAATAATTGGGCAACGCTGCAAAAGGTTTGGCAACAGGTAACAAAAGGACAACCCCAGGTTGTACTGCTCACCGGGGAAGCAGGCATCGGCAAGACACGCCTGGCTGAAGAACTGCTAGATTGGACGCGCAGGCAGGGAATTACAACGGTAACGGCCGTTTGTTATGCTGCTGAAGGTCAACTTCCCTATGCCCCCATTGCCGATTGGCTGCGCACCGACGAAATGCAGTCAGTGTTAAGTAGCCTGGCCGATAAATGGCTAATTGAATGTGCCCGGCTATTACCGGAACTAATGACACAACGTCCCAATATAGCCCCGCCTGGACCATTGACCGAGGGGTGGCAGCGACAGCATTTCTTTGCCGCCTTGGCCCAAACTATCTTTGCTGCCCGGCAACCGCTACTGTTATTTGTAGATGATTTGCAATGGTGTGATCAAGATACTCTCGATTGGCTGCATTTTTTGCTTCGTTTTGACAAGAAGGCACGTTTTTTGCTGTTAGGTGCGATACGAACAGAGGAAATCACACCGAATCATCCCATCGTTGCCTGGCAGCGGTTTATGCAGCGAGATGGCAATTTATCTACAATACGGTTAACCCGACTGGATGCCGAGGCAACGCACCAGTTGGCGACTCACATCACCCGGCAAACTTTAAACCCTGAACAATCTGCCAACCTATTTATTGAAACAGAAGGTATCCCCTTATTCATTGTGGAAACAGCGCGTGCCGGTATTCAAGAATCAACGGGTAATCGCGACTCGCCACACACCAAACTTCCGCCCCAAATCCAAAATGTTATTGAAACACGCCTATCCCAACTATCGCCGCAAGCACGTGAATTAACGAATCTGGCAGCGGCAATTGGTCGTTCTTTTACGTATGAGCTGTTGGCACAGGCCAGTGGTGATGGCGAGGAATGGGTGGTGCATGGATTGGATGAACTGTGGCAGCGGCGAATTGTACGCGAACAAGGGATGGATGCGTATGATTTTAGCCACGACAAGATTCGTCAGGTTGTTTATGCCAATTTGAGTTTTACCCGAAAGAGATTGCTGCATGGTCGCATTATCAATGCTCTTGAAACACTTTATGCCAACAACTTAGACAAAGTCAACGGGCAGTTGGCGGCTCACTACGAGGCGGTTCAGCAATGGCAACGAGCGGTTGATTATTACCAACGGGCAGCACAGGTATCGAATCGTGTGTTTGCCCATAAAGAGACGATGCAGTATTTGCACCGGGCGATTGCCTTACTGCCAAAAACAAATATCGCTTCCGAGAAACAGGCTGAATTTTATGACTTGCTTGGAGAAGTGTTAGCCTTGATAGGTGAGCATGAGGCGGCAAGAGAAGTGTTTGATACGGCCGTTTCCCTCACCACAAACCCCATTCACCTTTCCCAATGTTACCGCAAAATCGCCAACACATGGCAAGTTCAACGGAAGTTTAATGAGACGTTTCAGACCTATCAAAAAGCGGAAGCTGCTTTGGGAGAGCCAGGGCAAACAGATGCAGAAACGTGGTGGCAGGAATGGTTATGGGTTCAAGTTGACCAGCTTTGGGCGCTGTATTGGTCACAACACATAACCACATTGGCAAAACTGCTAGAGCGCATCCATCCCATCTTGGAGCAATATGGTTTAGCAGCACAGCGCGGCTTGTTTTTTCTAGGATTGGTATTCCTTGCCTTTGAGCGAAACCAATATGTTATTACAGAGGCCACCGTGCGTGATGCACAGGCCGCAGTTACAAACATCTTAGAATCTGGAAGCCTGGATCGAATTGCTTTTGCACACTTCGTATTAGGAATGGCGCATTTTTATGTTGGATGGCATGGTCAACTTGAGGAGGCTGAAAACAATTTCCAATTAGCTTTACATAAAGCGAAACATATGGGCGCTGTGGTGTTGCAAACAAGATGTTTGATTTTCCTGGCAAAAGTGTATCGACGCCGACAGGATGTTAAAAAAACAGATGAACTCGCCACGCGAACGATGATGATTGCCAAACAAGCCAATTTGGTTAACTATCAATTTTTTGCCAGAGCACAGGCTGCCTGGGTGGCCTGGCATGAAGGAGATTTGGCGCTTGCAGAGCAGCACGCACAGGCAGTCATGGGCTATTACTATCCTGATCATCGCGGGCCGCATTTTGGCGATGCCCTCTGGCCACAAATTGGAGCCAGAGTAGCACAAGGAAACATTGGGGCAGCCATCGAGAGCGTACAAATGTTGTTGGATCCAAGAGAGATGCGGATGCCAGACAATGTAATAACATCTCTGCAACAAGCTATCGACGCCTGGGATGCTGACTGGCCCGAATCCGCTCAAAGGCACCTGCTTCACGCTTTGCAACTGGCTCATGAAATGGATTATTTGTAAGCTGGGAACGGATGAGGAACGCTTCATTTGTTAGACTGATTTCAGAAACAAATGAACTGAAGCAAACCACAGAAAATATTTTGAAAAACAAGATTTCTCTGTGGTTTGCTCAAGTAAAAGCGGGAGACATGGTTCTACTTATTTCAAAGAACTTTCCCGCTTTTACACAGAATAGGAGAAATTTAATGTCAGCAGAAAAGAACAAAGCTATTGTGCGCCGGTTTGTTGAAGAGGTCCAAAGTCAACATAATCTTGATGTATTGGACGAAGTTTTTAGCCCGCAGATGGTTGATCACAGCCAAATCGCCAACCCACCCAACCGGGAAGGAACCAGACAAATGTTTGCCATGATGTTTGCTGCATTCCCTGACTTTACTGCCACCATTCAAGACCAGGTTGCCGAGGGAGACAAAGTTGTTACCAGAAAAACCTTCCAGGGCACGCATCAGGGAGATTACATGGGTATCCCTCCAACAGGCAAGGAGATTTCATTTGAAGTCATTGAAATCTTACGCCTTAAAGATGGTAAGGTCACCGATCATTGGGCTGTGGGGGATGTGATGAAAATGATGCAGCAGCTCGGTGTACTTCCTGCAATGGCGTAAAACCCATCACTCAAAGATTCCCTACCGTTAGGTAGTCCGGCAAACAGAAAATGAACTTTTTCACCTGCCGTCAAGGCTAGACTGTTGACCGCTGCCTGCCCATCACTTGATGCCTTCGATTGGGAAATAGAGTCTGGATGTAACATGTTTAAAGAGAGTAAAGGAGTTAATAATGAAACGTTTAATCTTAGTGTTTGCCTTGATTTTGATAGTTTTGCTGCCAGGATTGGTCAGTGCTAGTGCGAATGTCACCTGGATTCAAAAATATGATCCAGCTTTAGGCGAATTTCCTGAAGGCATTGCCGTTGACAAGCAAGGCAATATTTTTGTCGGCGTGCTGTCGGAGATTCGCAAAATATCTCCAGACGGCGTTGAATCACTATATTATCAATTCCCTTCAATCGCAGGCCCTATCGGTCTGGCAGTGGATGCAGTCGGCAATGTTTACGCCTGTTTATTTGTTCCGCCGCCAACGGATCCGGTTGGTCTGAAAGGCGTGTGGCGAATTAACCCTACCGGTGAAGCTGTTCACCTACCAGGAAGTGATGCAATTGGTTTACCCAATGCATTAGCCTTTGACCAGCGTGGAAACCTGTTCGTTTCCGACAGTTATGTGTTCGGCAGTGTACCGCCGCAAGGCGCCATTTGGCGGATTCCACCAGATGGTGAGGCAGAGATTTGGCTGCAAGATTCTGCGATTCTTGGTGGCCTGGGACAAGTGCCAGGTTATGTGCCCCTCGGTGCAAATGGCATTGCCTTCTACCACAATGGACTGTACGTTGCCAATACAGAGAGGGGGCTTGTCAGCCACATCCCCATCTTGCCGGATGGCTCACCAGGTTTGCCAACCATTATTGCCAATGAGCCGCAAAGTCTTTTCCTGATTGATGGGATTGCCATGGATGTCCACGGCATGATCTACGCTGCATTGATCGGGCAGGACCGCATCGTGACGGTAGACCCCGAGACTGGCATGGTTGATGAAATTGCAAGCGCCGCTGATGAGGTAAACGGTCCGGCCAGCCTGGCTTTTGGCACAGGTAATGGGGAACGAAAATCCGTCTATTTCACAAATTCTTCTGTGATTTCAGCAGTGCCAAATCCTGGCGTGCTGAAATTGGATGTATGGGAACCTGGGTTGCCCTTGCCATAAGTGTTCATCTACAAACACCTTAACTGAATTGGCGAATGAGTAGCTAAAGTAGCCGTTCAAACCGAACGGCTACTATTTTTGGGCAAAGCGGGGAAAGGTTCATAAGGATTACCGGAGCGATGAGATCATGTCAGAAACTCAAGCAAGAACGCACACTCACTTGTTTACGCTGCGGGTATGGGTAGAGGATGTGGGAAACGACCGTTTCGAATTGCGTGGCCAGATCAAGCACGTCCTCACAGGTGAAACCACCTACTTCCGGGGAATGCCAGCCCTGCAGAAATTCCTAAAACAGTGGTTTGTGAAAGGCGATACTGTAACTAAACCACCCAGTGTTTAATAAGCTCTCTAATAGAGTCAATTTTGACCAACTGCTTACAAATTCTGGCAAACTAACCGCCGTTTCTCACCACTCTTGCTAGAGAAACGGCCGTTACATTCGTTTCACTCTTTACGACCGCTTGCTGTGATCCACTGCCTTGAGAATCTTTAGGTTCAGCACAATAAAGCGCCAAAACTGGTACAGCTTGTTGTTCATCCGCTTGCGATCTTTTTCCGTAATCTTCATCTTGTTTTCTTGCGTCATTTTCTTACTCTCCATTATTCAGGAATCAACTTCCAGCCAAAACGGCCGCGCAGCTTGTGCATAAACGTCGTGTGAATCATCCGCTTCATCCAGGCTCCGCCCAGCCCCATCTCCATGTGCGTTACAAACAGGTCACGGCCGTATTCGTTCGGATAGCGGCGGAAATCTGGCACAACGGGATAAATCATAATGGTCGCGGCCGAACCATCCCACAGCGAATCCCCCATTGAGGCAATACAGGCCGCCGCCATTTCTGTCATGCGCTCGCTGTGGGTCATGCGCCCTTTTTGAATCAGGTCAATGATATTTTTTGCCACGATGCGGCCAATGATGCCAGACACCATGCCTGTACGTGGTGGCGCGGCAGCGATTTTGGTACCATTTGGCGTCGTGTGTGGCTCAGAGATGGGCCCTGGCGGCGCAAACGCAATTCCAGCTGCAAAAATATTGTCGTAGTACGGATTTTGGTACAGTTCCGGCCAGGCAGTGGGGTTCATCTTCAGCCGATCATAGGGCAAACCATAAATTGCGTCTACCAGCACAAATCCGGCGGCATTCACCAATCGGTCAGACACATCTTGGCCATCTTTGCCGATGTAATTTAGGGCGATGCCTTTGAATTGGGGGATGAGCATGGCGAAATCGTATGATGTTTCGCCATAGTTGCCATCATAATCTTCCCAATAAATTTTGTTTGCATCAACTTTGTTGACCCCTTTTTGCACTTCCCACTTAATGCCATACTCGCGAAAAACGGCCGTCATAAACGCTTCACTGGAAATAATCTCGCCCTGATATTTGGCATGAACCCCATGGACACCAAAATCGCCCACGTTTTTCTCATTGGAAAGCCAGAGCAGTTCCGCTTTGTCGCGTAAACCGCGACGCACCAAATCTTTGTGAATGTTAGTGATATATTCAAATGCCGCACCCTGGCACGTGGCCGATGGATGGCCAGTCCCAATGACAAACTTGCGCGTCTCGCCTTGTTGCATCGCTTCGATTTGCTCAAAGTACACATCACGGCTTTTGGCGGCGTGTGGGGCGGTACAAATCGATTGGGTGTATTCGTATTTGGGGCCTAAGCCTTCGGTCGCTTCGTAGTTCAGTTTGGGGCCAGTGGCAATAAGCAAATAGTCGTAAGGAACTTGCAGTTGCTGCCCATTGTCTTCACGTTCTACTTTTACAAATTGGTCATCGGGGTGAACGGCCGTTGCTTTGCCATGAATAAAATTGACATTTTTCCGCTTGTAGACAGGGGCCAGGGGGAAACGTGTCTGTTCAACGGACATGCGCCCAATGCCAACCCATACCCACGACGGCACGTAATAAAAATATTCGTGCCGGTTAATCACCGTGATTGTGTGTTCTTTGCCCAGCGCGTCACCTAAATACAAAGCGGCCGTATGCCCCGCAAAGCCTGCACCAATAATTGCGATTTTTGCCATAAGATCCTCCTCTTTATTCTCTTTTCGCTAGGAAAAATATTGTGCTGTGTACAGCCTGGTTTGGGTCAAGCAAATCACAGAAAAGCTTTTGGGAAAGAAAATGAGTTTTCTTGTGATTTGCTCAAGTAAAAGCCAAATGTGGGAGCATCTTAATGCCAAAATCTTTTTGGCTTTTACAAAAGCCTTCTGCGTGTGTTTGTATTAGATGCAGGAAAAGGAGAAAGGTTACACCAATGGAAAAGATCCATATCCTTCGTTTATCTGTGTAAGTCGTGGTTGATTTTCAACCAAAAATTGCGTTTGGCAGCTTCTTTTGGCTGTGGTAGACTGGCGTTTCGTGCGTTTTGGCTGACCTAATCGGTCAGCTGGTAACAGTGCTGGTGTCAGGCAGTCTGGCATCACAAAGGAGATTCTCCCATAATGTTTCTGTTACATAGCTCCCCAAAAATTCGTGCAGCTGCTCCCTTCTGGGATTACCCCATCTGGTAATCACTGGTTGGTCGAGCCATTGGCCGCTGGCCATTCTCGTCACTTCGCAACTTTTTACCTAACAACTTAATAATGTTTGTCATCGGCGTCTTGGACGGTAGTCGGCCGTCTCTATCGGCGTCGCTGCTTGACTTGCGGTCGTGTGACCGTAGGTCAAGTTTGTAAACTTGACCAACATCCAAGGAGGAAAAATGGAGTTACCCATCCGTCGTTATGGGGATTTGATGTTTGAATATTTGTACCCGCTGCGGCGCAAAGTGTATTTGCTGGCCGGGCTGATCTTTGCCACGTTAGCCTTGCAGCTGGTCAACCCGCAAATCATTCGCAGCTTTATTGACACGGCCAGCGCAAACGCGCAGTCCACCACCAACACACAACCCCTTATCTGGGCCGGGGTTGTGTTCCTGATCACCTCGCTGCTGCTGCAAATGGTGGGCGTGGCCGCCACCTACGTGGGCGAAGACGTAGGCTGGCAATCCACCAACCAGCTGCGGGCGGATTTAGCGCGCCACTGCCTGCACCTGGACATGAGCTTCCACAATGAGCACACCCCAGGCGAAATGATCGAGCGCATCGACGGCGACGTGGCCAACATCGCCATCTTCTTTGCCCAGTTTGTCATCCGCATTGTGGGCAACCTGCTGCTGATTGCTGGCGTGCTCATCGTGCTGCTGTGGGAAGATTGGCGGATTTCATTGGCGCTGGGATTGTATACGGCCGTTGCTCTCTACGGTCTGGGCAAGCTACGCCAAATCGCCGTGCCCGCCTGGAAAGCCGCCCGTGAAGCCAACGCCGAACTGATGGGCTTCATCGAGGA
>JBNKLQ010000225.1:0-10243 GCA_050292445.1 Promineifilaceae bacterium (SeqCode)
GAGGCCACACTTTGCCAGGATTGCCACAAAAACATTGCTGTTGAGCGAGAGGGGGACGGACTACACGGCCGTTTACTCGACGTCGAACAATGCGGCACCTGCCATCTGGAACATCTGGGTCATGAGTACGATTTAAAAACGGCCGCTGTGGTCGATTTCGACCATAATTTGACCCAGTTCAGCCTGGCCCACCACGACGTTAGCAGCATCAGCGCCGAAATGGCCTGCGCCGATTGCCACATCGACGAAAACAGCTACGACATGCAAAACAGCACCTGCGACAGCTGCCACCGCGAGCTGGATGCTGAATTTATGACCCAGCACGACGAAGCGTACGGCCCCAACTGCCTCACCTGCCACGATGGGTTAGACACTATGTCTGACTTTACGATGGCCCAGCACGCCGAGGAGTTTGCCCTGACTGGCGCACACGAAACCACGCGCTGCGAAAGCTGCCACGCTGGCGGCGAATTTAAGGACACACCGCAGGAATGTGTAGCCTGCCACACCGAGCCGGAAAAGCACCAGGCGATGTTTGGCACGGACTGCAGCAGCTGCCACAGCCCGGTTGCCTGGCAGCCCGCCACGTTTGACGATGCCCCATTTGACCATGAGCGCACCACCAGTTTTAGCCTCACCCGCCACATCACAGATTTTGACGGCAGTGAATTTACCTGCACCCATTGCCACACAGGTGAGGACCCCATTCCCGTGACGGATGCGACGTGTGAAGGATGCCATGCAACGGCCGTTCCCGCCTTCATGGTTGAACACACCGCCCTCTTTGGCCCAAGCTGCCAGGATTGCCACGATGGTCTGGACAGCATGGCTGATTTTGACCATGCCAACGTTTGGCCACTGGCTGGGCGGCACGCTGTGGCCGAATGCACCGCCTGCCATGTGGATCAGGTGTTCCAGGGCACCCCGAGCGAATGTGTAGCCTGCCACGCCGAACCGGAAATTCACCAGGGCATCTTTGGCACTGATTGCGCCAACTGCCACACGGTTGATGCCTGGCTGCCCGCCCAACTGCGCCAACACACCTTCCCCTTGGACCACGGCGAGCAGGGCACGCTGGAATGCACCGCCTGCCACACTAGCACCAGTTACACCACCTACGACTGTACCACCTGCCACGAACACAACGTGGAGCAGGTAATGGATGAGCACGACGAGCTGAACATCACTCAGACCGAATTGTTTGCCTGTGCTGCCTGCCATCCCACCGGGCATGAAGACGAGGCGGAAGATGACGATTAATGACTCAGTTACCAGTTTGTACTTACCCGTTACCAATTCCAATTAGCTGACACTTACCCTTTGGAACAGCACAAAAGAAAGGATTTTGTATGGGCATCCTGGATGCATTGATCAGACGAAAAAAAGAAGTGGACCCTGATACCATGATTCAGTTGGGCCGGGTAGTGCCGGATGCCAGCCGCTGCGTGCAGTGTGGTATTTGTGGCTACAACTGCCCGGTGGGTATTCCTGTGCGCGACTATGCCCGGCAGGGCATGCCTGTTAGCGACGCTGCCTGCATTAGCTGTGGCAACTGTGTCAATGTTTGTCCGCGCGGCACGCTGCGTTGGGAAACCCAGGCCCATGTGCTTGTGATGGATCGCTTTGCGGACCAAATGGGCGACATGGCGAGTGGAGATTGATATGCGCTACGTGATTATTGGCAACGGTGCGGCAGGCGCGACCGCTGCCCAAACTATCCGGCAGAACGATGCCGCCGGGGAGATCATTATTCTTACGGCCGAACCATATCCCATGTATTCTCGTCCTGGCCTGGCCTACGTTCTTATTAAAGAGGTATCGCCGGAGCAAATCATGGCTCGCACCTTGGATTGGTACGAGGAATGGGGCATTAACTTGGTGCTGGGCGAGGCCGTAAGTCTGGATGTGCAGCGACAAATGGTTCGGTTGGGAGACGGCCGTTCCCTCACCTATGATCGTTTGCTTATTGCCACTGGTGCCAGAGCCACCCCGCCACCCTATGCTGGAGCCGAATTGGACGGTGTGGTTTACCTGGACACGCTGGACGGCACAAAGGAACTGGTCAATAAGACACGCCGTGCCCGCCGTGCTGTGGTTATCGGTGGCGGCATCACCGCGTTGGAACTGAGCGAAGGGCTGACCCATCGGGGTATAGACACCCACTACTTTTTGCGACGAGATCGCCTCTGGGGACGCGTTTTTAACGATGAGGAAGCCAAGCTGTTGGAAAAAAAGATGAAAGCCCATCACGTTCACATCCATTACAACACCGAAGCGGTGGAAATTTTAGGGGACCGCCGGGGGCGGGTGCGCGGCGTGCGCCTGAAAGATGGCAAAGAATTCAAGTGTGATCTGGTAGGCGTGGCCATTGGCGTCAAGCCACTCATCGACGTGGTTGCCAACAGCCCCATCGCCACCGACCGGGCCATTTTGGTGGATGAGCAGATGCAAACCAACGTACCCAACGTATACGCCGCTGGTGACTGTGCCCAAGTGTACGACCGCTGGACGGAGAAGCACATGCTAGACATCCTCTGGCCCAGTGCTGTGGCCGAAGGCAATGCTGCCGGACTCAACATGGTGGGCAAGCTGTACGAATACGAGAAGGGAAGTCCGTTCAACGCTTGTTTGCTGTTTGGTTTGCACATTACCACGATGGGGCAGATTAACCCCCGGCGTGAGGCAGATGCTGACGAGCCGCAAATTGTGCAGCACATCTCGCGTGGCTCTAGCGAGGTTTGGTACACGTACCCACGGCCGTATCGCAGTGCCTGGTCTGCCGAAAATGAAAATACCATTCGCCTGGTGCTTAGCGGCGACTATTTGGTGGGGGCTTTGGTGATTGGCGAGCAAAGCCTGACCGATTCGCTGCGTTACCTGATTGAGCATGAAGTCAACATCGCCGACATGTTTGAAGAACTGAGCGCTGGGGGCCCGCGCATGCGCCGCTGCTTGATGCAGTTTTGGCAGAGTTTGCTGCCTGAGCCGGTTGCCTGAATTGGCTTAGATTTTTACTTTTCACTCAAAATTATTGGAATTATTCGTAACACAATCATGAGTTTATCGTAGCGGAGAAAAGGCATTATGTTAAGACGAATCCTGATTATCCTTTTAGCTATCTTTCTATTTATTGATATTGTTGGTGGTGCTGTTTCTTATTCCGTGGCGCGCAGTGGGCCATATCTGCCAGGTGATCGTTTTTTCCATGCCCAAACCAATGCCGAACAGCTATGGTTGAATCGGCTGGTTCGTGCTGGGGAACCACGGGCCAATTCGTTGCTCAATTTGCTGGAGCGACGTGTTGATAATCTGGTAATTGTGCTAGGTGGAGAACACCAGTTAGAGGCTTTGGCTTATCTGGATGAAGCCGTAAACCAGGCAATCAACGCCATTGAAGCGGCCCCCAAAGAAGCGCAACCTGCTCTAAAGCAGCGCCTGCTGCTGCTAACTGAACGTGCATTGGCCCTGCTGGATGGTCTGGAATTAGCTGAAGGGGATGGGGCAGAAATGGAAACGGCCGTTGCCACCCTCCTCGACAAACTGACCACTTTGCAAATCGCCCTCAGCAATCCAGAAGACACAGCCATTGCCGAAATTGCCACCATCGACACCGATCTGGATTCCCTGACAGGGCCAAAAAACAGAGATGACAGTGAAGCTCAAGGAATTCCTACCAGCCTAGACAATCCGCTGGATGTGCCTTTTCCCGAAGGCTCATTAGAGCATGATTTCTTTCCCCTGGTGGCTGGCCATGACAACCTTAAATGTAGCAATTGCCACACAGGCAGTACTTACAAAGGTACTGCGTCTACCTGCGTGAGCTGCCACGTTGACGAGGATCCACACGAAGGCCAGTTTGGCACGGATTGTGCCACCTGCCATTCGATTACGGAGTGGACGGCCGTTTCCTTCGATCATAGCTTGATGGGCAACCAGGATTGCGCCGCTTGCCACACCCCACCGGAGAACCATTTTGCCGGTGCCTGCTCGGCTTGCCACAGCGATACCGAAAACTTTGCCAATGCCGTTTTTAACCATGCAACGATTGGCACCCAGGATTGTGCTGGCTGCCATACGCCACCGGAGAACCATTTTGCCGGTGCCTGCTCAGCGTGCCACAGCGACACCACCAACTTTGCCAATGCCGTGTTTAACCACGCCACCATTGGCGGCCAGGATTGTGCGGCTTGTCACAGTGCCCCAGCGAATCACTTTGCGGGTGCTTGCTCAGCTTGCCATAGCGATACAACGAACTTCCGTAATGCTGTCTTTAATCATGCCACCATAGGCGGGACAGATTGTGCGGCTTGCCACAGTGCCCCTGCCAATCACTTTGCGGGTGCCTGTTCGGCCTGCCACCAAGACACCGGCAACTTCAAAAACGCCAACTTCAACCACTCAACGATAGGTGGTCAGGATTGTGCTGCTTGTCACAGTGCCCCGGCGAATCACTTTGCAGGTGCCTGCTCGACTTGCCACCAAGACACCGGCAACTTCAAAAACGCCAACTTCAACCACTCGACCATTGGTGGTCAGGATTGTGCCGCGTGCCATAGTGCCCCGGCGAATCATTTTGCGGGTGCTTGCTCAGCTTGCCACAAAGACACGGGGAACTTTAAAAACGCCAACTTTAGCCACTCGACGATAGGTGGAACGGATTGTGCCGCTTGCCACAATGCGCCTGCCAACCACTTTGCGGGTGCTTGCTCGGCCTGCCATACGGATACAGGCAACTTCAAAAACGCCAGCTTCAACCACTCGACGATTGGGGGCCAGGACTGCGCGGCTTGCCACAATGCCCCTGCGAATCACTTTGCAGGTGCTTGCTCGGCCTGTCACACTGACACAGGCAACTTTAAAAACGCCAGCTTCAACCACTCAACGATAGGTGGCCAGGATTGTGCGGCTTGCCACAGCGCACCAGCCAACCATTGGGGCGGGGCCTGTTCTTCTTGCCACACGGACACAGGCAACTTCCACAATGCTAGCTTTAATCATTCAAATATTGGTGGCCAGGATTGCTCTGCCTGCCACAATGCTCCATCGAACCACTTTGCTGGCGCATGCAGCACCTGCCATCAAGATACCGGCAACTTCCACAATGCTAGCTTTAACCATGCAGGGTTAACGGATTGTGCCTCCTGCCATACACCACCATCCAACCACTTCGCCGGGCAGTGTTCTGACTGCCACAATACCGACACCTTCTCAGGAGCTTCTTTCAACCACACCTTCCCAACCAATCATGAAGGAGCCAACAACAACTGCGAGACGTGTCATCCGGGTGGCAATACATCTAGCTGGACCTGCACCGCCTGCCATTCGCAGCAAAAAATGGATGAAGAGCACAAAGATGAAAACGGCTACAACGGCAATAACTGTACGCAATGCCATCCAGACGGCCGTAAACATGATTAGCTGTCTATAAAAGAAAAAAGGGCCGATTCCGAACAGGATCGGCCCTTTTTTGATCATCACTGGTCCTATTTTAATCCAGTCACAATTGCTTCTACGTTGGTGCCAAACATGTCGATGTAGCTTTCCGCGCCGCTGCCAGCGGGTCCAACAGCCCCCGTGTACAAAGGCACCACTTGAACTTCGTCACAATTGTTTAGCTCAGCCGCAACTGTCTGCGACAGGTTATCGCTCACCGTCGTTTCCGTGAAGATAGTGCAAAGACCATGTTCTGCCATTAACCCGATCAGGGCCGTTAAATCGGTAGCAGATGGCTCAGCAATGGTGCTGTTGCCGGGTACAACGGTTCCCAAAATCTCAAAATCATAAGCGCTGGCAAAATAGCCAAATGAATCGTGGTTGGTAACCAGCACCCGGTTTTCTGGTGGGAGCGTGGCTAGCTGTGCCTTCACATCACTTTCCAGAGCAGCCAGCTTTGCTGTGTAGGCTGCGGCGTTTTCCTGGTAGGTACTCGCGTTTGCCGGGTCCAGCGCTGCCAACACCTGGGAGAGGTTTTCCGTCCATTGCACCACATTTTGAATATCAAACCAGACGTGTGGATCGGCCCCGCCATGATCATGTTCTTCCTCTGCTTCTAATTCAGCGTCATGGTTGTCTTCCCCCAGTATGAGCGGCTCAATGTTGGCTGAAATGGCAACCACGGGCACATCTTCGCCAATTGTTTCCAAATCGTGGACCAGTGATTCTTCCAGGTTCCAGCCGTTGACAAAAATAACGTTGGCCTGGGCAACGGCCGTTAATTCCTGTGCCCCTGGTTGATAGCTGTGCGGGTCTTGTCCAGCTGCCATGAGCGTGGTTAAGGTAATCGCGTCGCCACCGACCTGAGCCACCACATCGCCAATGATGCTAGTGCTGGCAACCACTTGCAGCGGCTCCCCGTTCAAATCTGCGGCAGCTAACGTTGGCAGACTGAGCATCTCTGCTTCTGTTTCGTGATCATGATCTGCTTCATTCGTGGTGGATAGAACGGCCGTTTCTTCCGCCGGTTTCTCGCCAGAACAGCCAATTAACAGCCATACCATACCTAATAAACTCAAGACCCGGGCAAGTTTGCCTGGCAGGTGTCTTACATTCATCTTTCAAGCTCCTCTTTGTGATACTTTGTATCAATGATATTTTGTCTCAATTCTACCCATCCAGATGAATGTGTCAACTGAAGTTTCGTTGGAAACGACTGCCCGAATCTTGTATACTCCACCCTTACTTTGGCATTAATTAGGAAGGTTTCATGACTGTAAGAACACGATTTGCTCCCAGCCCCACGGGATATTTGCACATTGGTGGTGTGTGGGCGGCTTTGTTTGCCTGGCTTTATGCCCGGCGGCACGGTGGCCAATTTGTGCTGCGCATTGAAGATACAGACACCAAGCGTACGGTGCCCGGTGCATTGGAAAGTTTAATGACCAGCCTGCGCTGGTTTGGTTTAGATTGGGATGAAGGGCCAGACGTCGGTGGCCCAGTTGGCCCTTACATTCAGACGGAACGCAAGGCACTTTACCAGGAGTGGGCCAACTGGCTGGTGGCACATGATTTTGCTTACAAATGTTTTGCCACGCCGGAAGAGCTGGCGGAAATGCGCGCCGAACTGGAAGCCAAAGGGGACCGCTCTGGCTATGATCGTCGCTACCGTGATTTGCCCGCCGAGGAAGTTGCCCAGCTGGAAGCATCAGGGCGTGACTATGTGATTCGTTTTAAGATGCCGTTGGCGGGGCAAACGGCCGTTCCCGACCTTCTACGGGGGGATGTGATTTTTGACAATGACCAGTTCACCGATTACGTCCTGCTCAAATCCAATGGCCTGCCAACCTACCATTTGGCCCATGTTGTGGATGATCATTTTATGCAGATTTCGCATATTACGCGCGGGGTTGAATGGCTCAACACGGCCCCGATTCATGTCAATTTGTTCAAAGCGTTTGGCTGGGAGATGCCTGTTTTGGTTCATCTGCCCGTGATTTTGAATCCCAGCGGCAAGGGCAAACTAAGCAAGCGGCACCAGGCGTTTATGGATGCTGGTGCCGAAATTTTAGTGCGGGCCAGTGAGTTTATGGAAGGGGGCTATTTGCCGGAGGCGGTGCTGAACTTCTTAGCCAATATTGGCTGGACCTTTGGCGATGACCAGGAGAAGTTCACGATGGAAGAAGCGATTGCCCGCTTTGATCTGGCTACGGTGAGTCCGGCACCGACCAAGCTGCCTTACAGCAAACTGGATTGGCTCAACGGGCAATACATCCAGGAGATGGAACCATTGGAACTAGCTAAGGCAGTACGGCCGTTCCTGGAAGCCGCCGGTTTGGAAGTGAATCTTGATGCCCTGCTGGTTGTCATGCCGCCCATGCGCGTACGCCTTAAGCGCTTCCCCGATGCCATTCCGTTTTTACGGTTTTTGTCCGAAGAGATGCCGCTGCCGGAAAGTGCTGAGGCGCTGACGCATAAGCATTTGCCGCTGGAGGCTGCTGCAGCTGCTTTCCATGAGGCCCGCGATTTGCTGGCTGATTTGGAGCCATTTACGCTGGAAAATATCAGTACGCAACTGCTGGCCTTAGGCGAAAAACATACGGCCAACGGCAAGGCTGGACCCTTCTTGGGACAGATGCGTCTGGCTGTGACGGGGCAGAAGGTGTCGCCGCCACTTTTTGAGTCTGTGTTGGCGCTGGGGCGCGCGAGCGTGCTTGCCAGACTGGACAAAATTTTGACGCTTTTTGAGGATAAATAAGGCCTCGTTTTCCTTACACCTTGTTTGCCATGCGTGGGGGCTTCTGGTAGAATCCCGCTTCATTCAGCCGAACGGTGCGGGATAGTTTAATGGCAGAACCGGCGGCTCTGAACCGTCTAGTCCAGGTTCGAATCCTGGTCCCGCAGTCAAAAGGAACATGGCCTGGCCATGTTCTTTTTTATTAGGTGCGACGTGCATCAAAAATGCGTCGCATCTTGCTTTAATAAACGTCAATTACCTAAAACTTTATCCCCAGTGGGGCCAGGGCTGCCACTTGCTGGCTCAATGGTGATGCCAAAATTTTCATAACTGCCCAGAGGGTCTGGGGCGTGCACCCAATGGGCACTGTAGCCATCTTCATCCACATTAAAGACGCCACCGTCAATACGCTGGCCATCTTTGACAAGCCAGAGCTGGTATGCTTCTGTTTCTGGCAGAGTGGGTAGGTTTTGCACCACCAGGGTGCCATGCTGCTCATCGGCGGTGATGATGATAATGCCGGTGACTGAAGCGTTTTCTTCTGCGCTGGTGAGGGTAACGGTGCCGAAGTTGGCGGGTGTCGTGGCCTCATCCAGCCGTTGGCGCAGTTGGAAGTTGCTGATGAGCAGGAGGGCCAGCACCACAACAAGGACCGGCTGCCACAACGGCCGTTTTTGGAACCAGGTGCGCCAATTGGACCACCAACTGGTTTGGGGCGTTGGTGTTTTTACGGCCGTTTCTCCCACACCACTAATTTCTTGCAAAAGCCGTGTTTTTAAATTTGGTGGGAGCGTCACTTGTGGAATAGCCATCGCCAGCTCCCCGACAAGCGCCTGATATGCTTGCAGCTCGGTCTGGCAGACGGCACACGTCGTTAGATGTGCTGCAACCTCAGCTGCTTCTGCATCAGCCAGGATGTTTAGCGCATAGGCGGGTATCTTGTCTGTGATGTGGGATTCAGATTTCATTTTCTCAAAATATAGCTTTATAATTCTCTGTTAAGCAGATACGCATTTTGCCTTATTTTGGATTTAGATGTAAACGCATCCTTATGGTTGTAGCATGAGGCGCAGCTTTTGCATGCCCAACCGTATGCGTGTTTTAACGGTTCCTAACGGCATCTCTAGCTGATCAGCAATCTGACTGTGGCTGTAACCACGAAAGTAGGCCAGGACGAGAACATCGTGTTGTTCCTGGGGTAGCTTTGCCAGAGCGGCATGGATTTTTTGTCGTTGCATTTGTTGTGAAACGGCCGTTTCCGGGGAACGGCCGTCGGCGTAAGGCTCAAAATTCAGTTCCGTCCAGCTGATGCTGTTGTGTTCTGGGCGAACGCCTTCGCGCCGCAAAATGTCGATGGCGCGATTGCGGGCCATGCTGGTGAGCCAGGTACGCACGCTGGCCCGATCGGCTCGATAGCTGTCTGCCTTTTCCCAGACGCGCCGGAACACGTCCAGCATAATTTCCTCAGCCAGCTGTTGATTCCCCACCAGATGATAGGCGACGCTGTAGAGCAAACGGCCGTATCGATCATACAAAGTACCCAGTGCCTCCGCCCGGCGGTTGACGATTTGGGACAACAACATCTGATCTTCAACGGTCACTAAATCAACAGACATAACGGTATTGTATTATCTGTGGGGTGGTAGGCAACTTTCCTTTCGCTACCCTGGGCAAAAATTCATGTTCCTGGCCTGCCGGGTGAAATAGTGGCAGACGCTGAGCCAGTAAATGTGGCGAATATGGCCAAGAAACTGCATGATTTACCCAGATATGGGCCTGTTTCGGCAAACTTTTTTGATGATTTTACGTAATGACAGTTACCCGCATTTGTCCTCGAAGTTGGCAACAAATGCGGTATAATATTGTCATGTTGTCATAAGATAACAGATTTTGTGGGGCCGTGGATAAACGGCCGTGTGTGTAAAAGCGAAGCCTGTGATGTTTGCGTAAAACCAGTTTGCTTTCACATGAAAAGGAGTCAACGATGAATCTTGTTTTCCCAATCTTGTGCGTTTTCGGCGTTGGGCTTTTGGTTATTTTAGCTGCTTCTGTTCGCATTGTTTAGGAATATGA
>JBNKLQ010000226.1:0-10148 GCA_050292445.1 Promineifilaceae bacterium (SeqCode)
AATCGGGAGAATGCGCTCCCTGCTGAATGGCTGGAAAGGCTGCCTCTTTTCGTCAAACTCATTCAAATCGAAGAATTTCTGCACTATGCTCAGTATCTTGATGAGCCGGACAAAGAAATCCAGGCCGGGCTAAAATACAAAATCAAGTGTATTGAAGAAGAAATACCGTTTATGGGTTTCTTTGATAGTGTGTATTCACCAGAGAAACCTTTTGCTTTGTAGTAAAACCAAATTGCCACCCAACCCCGCGTTAACGCTGACCCGGCTGTCGCTGCGCTCCGCCTGGGTGAGGGTGCGGCCAAAAATCCTTGCTCGCAGTGTCTTGGGTCGCAATCGCCGGGCAGGTTACGCCCTTGTTGGGCCGCTAAAAACTAGAAAAATATGATTGATTACTTGACCCACTATTACAATAGCGACACCGGTCCATTTCAAAGCCTGTCGGCCTTATCAGACGAAGAAGCACTCAAAATCATGGAAAGACTCTGTGATGATACGCCCTATGGTGAAAGATTTAAACAGCCTGTCCAGTATCTTGAAAACAGAAAAGCGACGGAGCGCTGGGTTAGAGAAGCCTTTATGGCAAAAGGTGGTCTGCCGCAGGCTACTTACCCCATTCCCATGGTACTGGGTTCATCCAAATGGTTAGATGCAGCCGCTCCTGAGCGCGAGAAACACCGTGAAATCCGCATTCCGCTTTCTCTGTTTGCGGAAAGTGAGGTGAGTTTCACGTATCCGGACAGTATGATCTCAAGATGGTTTGGTCTGGAGAAACCGGCAGCCTATTATCAAGCCGAATTCCACGGGAAAGTATTTACCTGTTCAGAAATCCTATCAATCGTGGATCAGAAGGGGCTGCCGGAGGAGGCTTGGGAAAACAAACTCCCGCCGAATTTGGCACCCTATATCGAAGCGCAAGTCTGGAATCATGATCGGTTACATGAGTTTATCAAAGCAAAGCGGCCCAACCCCACATCAAGCTGACCCGCCTGTGGCGGCGGATGAGCGGCGCGTTTTGAACTAATCGGGTTCATGGTTTACGATAATTCCAAGTCAAACCCGGCCGGTCAGCTTATGTCATCGTTGGGCATCAAGAGGATTAAGCGATGAATAGCATGACAAGACTAGGAACATTCGATGACGTCGTGAAGGGCGCACCGAAAGATGTAGGAAAAATATGCTGGGCGCTTAGATCGTTGATATCTGAATTGCATCCTGACTGTACTGAAGTCCCGAGTCCAGGAGAGCCGTCTGCTGCGTACGGATATGGCGAGAAAAAAAATGTCTGAAGCATATGCATACATCATGCCACAGAAGGAATACGCTAATCTCGGCTTCTTCCACGGCGCAAATTTTGAATCTGAATGTCCGTCGCTCGAGGGGACGGGCTCGAGGGGACGGGTAAGAAACTCAGGCATATCAAGGTGCACGATTTGGAAATGGTAAAGTCAACCGAAATCCAAAAGGTAATTCTCGTTGCGATGAAAGAACGCAAGAATGCCCTTGACCTATGATGAGGCAAATGCTCCACAGGCGTTAGGCGAGGACGGTATATATTTTTGTGCCTGATATGGAAACGGCCGTTACAAAATTGACAGGCCCCTTCTAACCAGATAAATTCCCCCAAAATATACAAACGAGGCTGAAATGACTGCGAAATTACCTATTGCCATGATTATTCGGTTGAAGTGGGGATTCTTCCTCTTTTTGTTCATTGGAATCATAGGGTGCAGCACGACCTCTACACCAGCCGAATCGGCTTCAATGCTCCCTGAACGTCTGGCAGAAGCCATTCCCGCGGCACCGCAGGACCCCGAATTGATGGTTAAGGCATTGCAAGAAGTTTTCAAAAAATGGGCGTTGGCGAACGATCTAGAAGGCAATCCAGATGTATTGGCCGGGTTTACCAATTTGTTGGTTTTGGCTAACTTAGACCCGGTTGAAACAATGCAAGCCTGGCTGTCTGCAGCGGAGGCAGAAGCAAGCGGGCAAGAATCAGCCGATTTTTCAGCCCTCGAAGCTGAGCTAACTGCTGATTTTCAACCACTCACCCTTGAAGAAAGCTTTTTCCACCTGTGGCAACATGCCTACAAAACTCCCGACTCTACCGATGATGCAGGTGTCCGCTTAGCCCTTATTGTGGCTTTAGGTGATGAAAATTTACAGAGGGAAGTTGTGCGAGCCTGGCGGCAGTTAATTGAAAATGAGCAGGGGCAGACCCTCAAGTCTGCCCCAATTTAGGGCTTATATTTAGGCGCAACCTCTAAAGCTTAAGAATTTTCCGGGCATTATCCAGCAAAATTTTCTGGCGGACTTCGTCTTTTAGGTTGAGCGTTTCAAAATCTTTTAGCCAGCGCTCTGGCATCAATACAGGGTAATCGGAGCCAAATAGCATTTTGTCTTTGAGCAGCGATTTCATGTACTGCTGCAAAATGGGGCGGAAATATTTGGGAGACCAGCCGGACAGGTCAATATAGACGTTTTGCTTGTGCAGGGCTACTGAAAGCTGCTCTTCCTGCCAGGGCACGGCCGGATGGGCCATGATGATGGTGAGCGTGGGAAAATCGGCGGCAATGTCATCAATGGTGGGGATGGGCTGGCAATATTTTAGCTTAAAGCCGCCGCCACCCGGCTCGCGCGCGCCCACACCCGTTTGCCCGGAATGAAACAGCACCGGAATCTCTAAATCGGCACACGCTTCCCACAACGGGTAAAACTGGGGATCGTTGGGGAAAAATGCCTGGGTGGTTGGGTGCAGCTTGAGGCCACGCAAGCCTAATTCTTTGACAGAGCGCTGAAGCTCTTGAATGGCCATCTTCCCCTTCCACGGATCAACCGAAGCAAAGCCAATAAACTGATCTGAATACTTGTTGGCCACCTCAGCCACGTAATCATTGCCAATGTAGGGCACACCCGTGTTTGTCTCGGCATCAATGGAAAAAATCACCCCAAAAATGTCCAGGGCTTTGTACTTTTCGTAAAGCTCTTCCGGCGTTTTGGGCAAATCTTTCATGCCAAAATATTCAGCCATGTCTTCTTTTTCTTTGGCAGCAGGATGGCCGGGCGGATCTGGGACGTGAACGTGAACATCAATTGCTTTCATTGTTTTTTCCTTATTTTGGCCACAGAGGGCACAGAGATTTTTGAGATGTCTCTTAAAATCTCTGTGCCCTCTGTGGCTAATGTCTAGCTGATCTGGCGATCTTGCTCGGCCCAGTAGGGGGCGCGTAACACTTTTTTGAGGATCTTGCCCGCGCCACTCATAGGCATGGGATCGTACCGGATTTCTACGCTGCGCGGACATTTATAGCCAGCAATGTGTTGGCGGCAGTGTGTCATGATTTCTTCTTCGGTCAGGACAACCCCTTGCTTGGGCTGCACAATGGCGTGGACCGATTCACCCCATTTTTCGTGGGGAATACCAATGACGGCGCAGTCGGCAACGGCCGTATGCTGGTAAATCACGTGCTCGACCTCGGTGGAGTACACATTTTCGCCGCCGCTAATGATCATATCCTTGAGCCGGTCCACGATAAAAATGAAGCCGTCTTCGTCCACAACCCCCATATCCCCGGTATGCATCCAGCCGCCACGCAGGGCAACGGCCGTTTCCTCCGGTTTGTTCCAATAGCCCAGCATCACATGCGGCCCCCTGGTTGTAATTTCGCCAACGGTGCCATTGGGCAGTTCTGCATCATCCAGGTCCACAATACGCACTTCCATGCTAAAAACTGGCTGCCCCGCCGACTCGATTTTGCCCGCATAAGGCCCTTCATCCGTATTGTATTTGTCCAGCAGCATGGCAATGTTGGGCGACGTTTCCGTCTGCCCGTAGCCCTGAATGAACTGGCAGTTGGGGAACACTTCCCGCGCGCGCCGAATGACCGCTGGGGCAATCGAAGAGCCGCCAAAATTCACCTTTCTCAGGCTAGAAACATCGTACGATTCCACGTTGGGCACCTGGCACAGCATATTGATCATCGTCGGCACCAGAGCCGTGTGACTGATTTGATGCTCGCTGATGAGCTTAAGCATATCGGCGGGCACAAATTTTTTGGTAAAGACATGGGTGCCAGCCTGGATGGTGACCCCCGTATTCCACTGGTTATCGGCAATGTGGAACATGGGCGCAGTGTGCAAATAAGTCCACGGTTCGCCATCATACATAATGGCCAGGGAAGACAGCGCATTGCTCACCGCATTGGTGTGCGTCAGCATAACGCCTTTGGGCAAACCAGTCGTGCCGCCCGTATAAATAATGGTGGCTACGTCATCGCCGCCCCGATTGGCATCCGGTACGGGTTCAGCAGCTGCCGAAAACGATTCGTGGTCAATGAGATCGGCAGGGGATTGGCCATCTCCAGCAAAAATAATATGCTTTGGTGTGGACGTATGCTTGAGAATTTCTGCCAGCTGTGGCTGGAGCGCATCATCAACCACCAAAATGGCTGCCCCAGCGTCTGTGAGGATATTGCCAAATTCTCGCGGAGCCAGCCGCGTGTTGAGCGGCACAAAGATGCCACCCGCCCAGATGGTGGCAAAATAATAAGCCAAATGCCGGTCACTGTTCTGGGCCAGCATCGCCACACGATCCTCCGGTTTTAAGCCCAGCGAAATGAGCGCCCCGGCCAGCCTGGCCACTTGGTCAGCAAACGTACGCCAGGTGGTGCGACGATTCCCATCAATGGTGGCAATGCCCTCAGCATTTACCTTTACTGCTCGCCTGAGTCCTTGCGTGATGTGCATCATTTCATCCACCTATTAAACAGTTGACGTTTGATTCGGTTCATGTTACTATCAAAACATACCGGCTGACCGGTTTTTGTACATAGTATACAACGAACTCCTGATTGATCAACTCAACCCAACCACTAATGGGACAAAAAAGAGAAATGCAAGATAGGTCCGTGGCCACGATCAACAATATCCTGGATGCAGCCAGGGGGCTTTTTATTGAAAAGCAATACGCCGACGTTTCGCTGCGGGAAATAACGGAGATTGCTGGCGTCACCAAGGGCGCTTTGTACCATCATTTTGCCACAAAAGAAGAGCTGTATTTGGAGATGATTTATCGCTGTCTGGCCGAAGTAAAAGAAACAGCTCTGACTTCACAAGAAAGTAGCCGGGGAGAAAGCTGCCGCAATCGTTTGTACCTTTCTTTAGCCAGTTTTCTAAACCTACCACCTGAAACTTTGGCCATCATACGCTCCATCCGTCGCAATATCAATATCTTTGCCGAACCAGCCAGAACAAAATTGGTTCGCGCTTATCAAGCTGCCCTGCCCGAGCAAATAGAGTCTCTTTTGGTCGATGGCATGGCCAATGGCGAGATCATCCCGGTAGATGCCCGATTATTGTCCTGGCAGCATGTGGCGGTGGTGGAGGTTTCATTGCATGAATACGGCCGTCAACAGCTCGGCGGTCCCGAAGAAATGGCCGACTCCATCGTCGGCCTCTTCTTCAACGGCATCAAAGCGTCATGATAAATAAAAGGGACACAGGTAAACACAGATTTCCACAGATAAAGAAGCAAATCTGTGTTTATCTGTGAAAATCTGTGTCCTATTTAAGGAGAGAAAATGGGAACCGGATTAACTTACGAAGAATTTGAACTGGGTGCTATTTACGACACCCAAGCGCGTACCATCACCGAAACGGATGTGGTCACCTTTGCCGGACTCTCTGGCGATTACAACCCGCTGCACACTGACGCCGAAGCTGCCAAAAACACCCCATTCGGCGAACGCATCGCCCACGGCATGCTCACTGTAGCCATTTCCACCGGCATGGCCAACATGACCGGCCTCATGGCAGGTACCACCATTGCTCTGATGGAACAAAACATTAAATACAAAGGGGCTGTGAAATTTGGTGATACGGTCCGGCTGCAAATGGAAGTGATTGAAAAGCGAGAAACGTCCAAACCAGACCGGGGCATTGTGAAGCTGGCAGCCAGAGTGCTGAACCAACGCGACGAGGTCGTAGTCGATATGGTGTGGACACAATTAATGAAGCGACAAGGAGAATAGGGACACATGTTACTTGAAAATGAGGTGGCCCTCGTAACAGGGGCCGGAAATGGCATCGGTCGGGCAACGGCCGTTCGCTTTGCGCAAGAAGGGGCCAGCGTGGTCATCTCCGATGTGGATGAAGCCGGGCTGGCAGAGACGAAGCAGCAGATTGAGGCAGCCGGAGGCAAGGTGACGGTTGTTGCCGGTAATGTGGCCTCGCGTGAAGACGTGCAGAAGATGGTGGATACGGCCGTTTCTACCTACGGCAAACTCTCCATTCTCATCAATAACGCCGGCATCACCCGCGACGGCCTCACCACCCGCATCAAAGAAGGCGAAGTCCGCCTCATGTCAGATGACAAATGGGATGCAGTATTGACAGTGAATCTCAAAGGCACCTGGCTGTGCAGCCAGCTGGCGGTCGTGCCGATGATTGAAGCGGGATACGGCCGTATCGTCAACACCGCCTCCATTGCCGCTTTAGGCAATATCGGCCAGGCAAACTACTCAGCCTCCAAGGCCGGGGTGATTGGTTTGACCAAAACACTTGCCCTGGAATGGGCCAGATACGGCATTGCCGTCAACTGCGTAGCTCCCGGCGGCGTCAAAACCAGCATGACAGAAACCATTCCAGAAAAGATAGTGGAAAACCTGTTAAAAGGGGTTCCTTTCCGCCGCTTCGCCGAACCAGAAGAAATTGCGGCTACCCATGCTTTTCTGGCGTCCAAAGAAGCATCTTACATTACCGGGCAGGTTCTTTTTGTCGATGGCGGTACCTCTGTAGGAGCATAATCAGGAAGCAGCATGAGCGATACAAAAACTTCCCAGCCAATAGAGAAGGAAACAAGTGGGATGGCCAAATTGTTGCAATCCAGAATCGTGCCCATCCTTGTTGTCGTTTTGCCCATCATCCTGGCGCTGTTTCTCATCGGCGGGAGTAATTCGCTGGGCATTTGGCTAGGCGCAGCGGCCACGGGTCTCAGCCTGGCGCTGGTTGGCGTCGGCGTTTACATTTCTTTTCGCATTCTCGATTTTCCAGATTTGACCATTGACGGAACGTATCCCCTTGGGGCGGCGTTTGCGGCCATCATGATCATCAACGGATATTCCCCCTGGCTCACCTTGCCAGTTTCTTTTGTAATGGGCGGGGTGTTTGGGGCGATAACGGCCGTAATTGCCACAAAGTTCAAAATACACAGCCTGCTGGCATCGATCATCGTCGCCACCGGCCTCGTCAGCATCAATCTGCGCCTCATGGGGCGGGCCAACATTCCCCTGCTCAACGAAGAAACTATTTTTTCTCCCTTTGCCGCCGGATTCCGTGAATTTGTTGTGGCCCGCTTTGGCGATGAGGCGGCACGCTATGCGAATAATTTGCTTACGATTCTCCTCGTGGGCGTCATCGTCATTTTGTGCAAATTAATTTTCGACTGGTTTACCCAAACCGAGCTTGGCATGGCCATGCGGGCCACAGGTGACAATAGCAAAATGATTAAAGCGCTAGGACGCAACCCGAACCAGTTTTTAATTTTAGGCGTAGCTATCAGCAACGCGATGGTCGGTTTAGCTGGGGCTATCGTGGCCCAGTTTCAAGGCTTTGCTGACGTCAATATGGGGCTGGGCTTGATTATTGCTGGCTTAGCGGCCGTTATCGTCGGTGAAACCATCGTGCGCCCGAACAGCGTTCAGCAGGCGACCCTGTCGGCCATTATGGGCATGATCATCTATCGCATTGCTATCGCCGCTGCCCTCAGCCTGCGCTTCACGCTGCCCAGCGGGCAAACCTTCCGCGTGGAAGCCACCGATGTGAAGCTGGCCACAGCCTTTCTCGTCTTGATTTTCCTCTGGCTGACCAATTTCAGAAATAAGCGGAGGGCTGGCTAATGCTGCAATTAGAAAACCTGCACCAGACATTTAACGCGGGCCAGATCAATGAAGTTACCGCGCTGAGAGGCATTGATTTACACCTGAACGCGCAAGAGTTTGTCACCATTATTGGCAGCAACGGCGCGGGCAAAAGCACTTTATTTAACGCCATTGCCGGGGAATTTACGCCGACAAACGGCCGTATCCTCATTGACAACACCGACGTGACAAACTGGCCGGAACACAAACGCGCCGCTCTCATTGGCCGCGTGTTCCAGAATCCGTATCATGGCACGGCCGCCCAAATGACCATTGCCGAAAATATGTCGCTGGCCATGCTGCGCCGCCAAAGGCTGGGCCTGCGCCTGGGCGTCAGCCGCCCACGCCGCCAAAAATTGGGCGATCTATTGGAACCGATTGGGCTTGGTTTGGAAAAACGGCTGAATGATAAGGTGGATTTACTCAGCGGCGGTCAGCGCCAGGCCATGACCTTGCTCATGGCTTCCCTGTCCTCCCCAAAGCTATTACTGCTTGATGAACACACGGCGGCGCTGGACCCGGCAACGGCCGTACGCATTCTGGAAATCACCCAATCCGTTATTGAAGACCAACACCTCACCACCTTGATGATCACCCACAACATGCAGCAAGCCCTCAACTTCGGCACCCGCACCCTCATGCTGCACCAGGGGAAAATTGTACTGGACATTGCTCAAGAAGAGCGACATGGACTAACGGTACAAGGACTCGTCAACAAATTTAGCGAAGTAAAACAAGAAGCGCTCATGGATGATGAGCTGCTGCTCTCAAACGAATAAATGCTGGCGAGATTGGACCAATCTTGTCGTAGCTTTCTTTTTAATCACTAAGAAGATTGGTCCAATCTAATAAGTTCCACAAGTGTGTTAAGCGTGCCACAGGCTGCGATTTGAGCCCCAACCTGTGACACACATAAAGAAGATAATTGACCCATTTTGCCAAATCGGCCGATTATCCTTCCTTGTATTATATGCAAAGGAGAATGGAATGAATAAAAAATTTTACCCCCTGTTTCTTTTTATTGGAGCGTTGCTCCTCCTATTATTAGCTGCTTGTGGTTCCCCAGATGAATCAACAGACACAGCCGACAGTTCATCTGACAGTAGTTCGGAGACAACTGATGTTTCCGAACCCACTGATGAACCGGAACAGGCCGATGAATCGGCTGATGAAGCAATGGCTGAAGGCGACATCACCATCGGCATGATGGTCATCGCTTCCGTACCGGCGCTGGAGCTGGTGCAGCAATCATTCATCGACACATTGGCCGAAGGTGGCTACGTGGAAGGCGAAAACCTGACCATCATTCGGGGCAACGCTGAGGGCGACATTGCCACGCTGAACACCATCGCGCAGCAGTTTATTGATGAAGGCGTAGACCTAATCGTCACCACCAGCACTCCGGCTGCCCAGGCGGCACTGAATGCTACACAAGATATGCCGGAGCCAACGCCCATCGTCTTCACTACCGTCACCGACCCCTATGCTGCGGGTATTGCCACCGCACCGGATGAGCATCCTGCCTGGATGACCGGCTCCCAAATCTACCCACCGCTGGAAGCGACCTTTGACACCATGTTGGAAATAAACCCGGACATTACCGTCATTGGACATCTCTACAACCCGGCCGAAGCCAACTCTGTAGCCCAAACGGAAGAAGTGATGCGAATTGCGGAGGAACGTGGCCTCACGCTGGAAATTGCCACCGTCAGCAACAGTTCCGAAATCAAAACGGCCGCTGAATCCCTGGCGGCGCGTAGTATCGACATCTTCTACTTCACCCAGGACAGCACGGTGTCTTCCGGCTCTGAGGCAGTGGTGCAGGTTGCCAACGACAATGGCATTCCCATCATCACCAACGACATTCCCACGGTGGCTAAGGGTGGTGCGGTTGCTGTGGGGGCTTCTTTGGCGGAGGACGGCCGTCAGGCTGGCGAAATGGCCACTGGCTTCCTGGATGGCAGCCTTGACCTGGCCACAACCGACATTCAGCGTGTTGGCGTTTTTGACTACTTCATCAATCGTGCTGGGGCTGAAGCGCAAGGCATGGAACTGCCACAATCGTTGGTTGACCGGGCTATCGACCAGACACCCGCAGGTGAAGCAGGCGAAGAAGAAACGATGGAAGAACCCGAAAAAGGTGAATTTACCATCGGCATGATGGTGATCGCTTCCGTACCGGCGCTGGAACTGGTGCAGCAATCTTTCATCGACACATTGGCTGAAGGTGGTTAT
>JBNKLQ010000227.1:0-10113 GCA_050292445.1 Promineifilaceae bacterium (SeqCode)
GACCCCAGCAGCCTGATCGTCAGCCTGAACTCAGTGGGTCCTTACTACAACCCGGATGGCCTGCCCAGCGGCAGCACATCCAGCCTTACCAGCTTTGACGGCAATGCCTGGACACTGACCTATACCTTCTTCAACTTTGCCCCCTCTGGCGAATACGAAGTATGGCTTTCTGGCGCCGATAACGTGGGCAACCGGACGACCACCCCGGTCGGCACGATCTTCCTCGATGGGCAATCGCCCCTGGCCCGTCTGGATAGTTGGGCGGCTCCTAAGGTCATCAGCGACACCGGCAGCCTCTTTACCGGTCTGTCCGTCGAGCAGCCGGAGTGGGGCGGTGCGCGTGCTGAATACCACTTTGAAGGCCAAAATGGCGATACGATTTTCTACGACAGCAGCGGCAACGGGAATCACACTGAAGCTTGCAGCAGCTGCCCGACAATGACCACCGGGCTGTTTGGCAACGCTGTGGAGTTTAGCGCGGGGAATGTTGTCACTGTTCCGGCAGATGAAAGCTTGAACCTCGGAAAAGAGTTCTCAATTTCATTCTGGATCAATCCGTATAGTACGATGTATGGTCTTGCTGACAGGTTTATTACCTTGGGCGATGACAAGGTGGTTCTGCGGAATGAAGGTTACGTGCTTTACTACACGGTTACGCTGGATGGCATCCCACACACCTATAGCTATATAGAAGCATTATTTGAAAATCGGTGGCACCATATCGTTGCTACTTACGATGGCACAACAATGGCACTCTATTTGGATGGCCTTTTGTTAGGCTCTCTCGATGCAGCGGGTGAATTAGACAACAGCCAGACGCTCACATTTAGTGACAGCAGCGAACCGTTTGAGGGAATGTTGGACGAAGTGATGCTGTATAACCGTGTGCTTTCGCTTGACGAAATTCACCACCTGGCAGAAGCGGATGTCCAGGGCGTCGCCGGTATCGATGTCTGGCTGGAACCGGCCAATATCGGCACACCACCAACAGATGCCGGTTGGCAGGCGGCCAACTTCAGCGGCAGCACCTGGCAGTACGACATTGGCTCCGGCAAAGAGTGGTACTACGACTTGCATCTGCGCAGCAGTGACACCGAAGCAAACGACAACGAAGAAGGTGTGGTCTGGCGCGGACTAATTGATCAGGTGCCGCCGCAAATTCCCACGTTTACGATGACGCATCAGGGCAGCGGTGCTGCGGCACAAACGCTGTACACCTTTACCTTCACCGACTTCTTGCTCAACCTGGATGGCTCCAGCCAGCCCTGTGCCCCGCAAGATTTGACGCTGACTTATCACGAAAACAGCGCCGACACGGTCTTTGCCACGCTGCCGCACACGGTCAGCGGTAGCTGCACCGTTGCCGGTCACATCGCTCCGCCGCAGGACGTAACGGCTTGCGACCTGGCGGGCAACTGCACCACGGCCATGGCCAACTCCGCTGCGCCTGTGCTGCTCATTGCCGACAGCAGTGCCCCGGAAACGGACAGCGCCAGCGTGATTAGCTTCACGGTCCAGCTCACGGCCCCCCTGACGCAAACAGTGACGGTGGATTACCACACGGAGGATGATACGGCCGTTGCCGGAACCCATTACACCAGCAGCAGCGGCACACTCACCTTCCTCCCCGGTGAAACCAGCAAAGTGATTCCCGTCCCCATCCTGGGCGACGATGTCCAAAATGAGGATCGCACCTTCACGATGCACCTCGCCAATGCCCTGAACAGCGCCATTGGCGACAATGTGGCCACTGGCACCATCGTGGACGACGACTTGTACCAAATCTTCCTGCCTGTGGTGCTCAACAATTACCCAACCGGTCCAGACCTGATTGTGGCCGATTTAAGCGTGACGGGCAGCAGCATTGAAGTGACGATTACGAATCAGGGGGATACGGCCGTTACCGACGCATTCTGGGTGGATGTGTATATCAATCCAAGCACGCCGCCAACGGCCGTTAACCAAACCATCGAATCGCTGAACAGCGACGGTGCCGTCTGGGGCGTGACAGAGGCAGCACTGCCCCTGCTGCCCGGCGAGTCGCTGGTGTTGACGTTGCATGATGCTTATTTTGATGCTGGCTTGAGTCAGTTGAATTTGCCGGTGGGGACTGGAACGGCCGTGTACGCCCAGGTCGATTCGGCCAATGTCAGCACTACTTACGGCGCTGTGCTGGAAAACCACGAGCGTCTCAATGGAGTTTATAACAACATTTTGCAGGGAACAGCAAAATAAGGTTGCCGATGATGACACGATCGACGTAACGGCCGTCTACCCACAAACAAAATACCCCCGTCAGAATTCGAATCTGAATCTATCGCTTAGGAGGCGATTGCTCTATCCATTGAGCTACGAGGGCTTACCAGATACTAATGTTGCAGCATTATACAGATTGTTGCCTATAATATTGGGCGGTTTATCATATTGTAGCTTGCTGCGCAGCTATGGTAACGTAAACTAGGTGTAGAAACAAAAACTTTTCGGGAACAGGATGGAAGAAACCAAACACCTACCATTTTTTGTTTACGGCACGCTGTTGCCAAATCAACCTAACTTCTTTTTATGGGATTCGGACATCACTGCGATGGAGCCAGCGACGTTCACCGGCGGTCGATTGTTCGATATGGGCTATTACCCGATGCTGGTAACGGCCGTGTCTAGCGAAACAGTCCAGGGCATGGTCATCACCGTCGATCCAGCCCAATACGAAGCCGTCATGCAACGACTTGACGAGCTAGAAGGGTACGATCCTAAACAGCCTAAAAAGAAAGGGTACCGGCGGCAGGTTATTGAAGTTGTTCTGCCAGACGGCCGTTCCCAACAAGCCTGGGTTTATCTGGGCGATGCAGCACTCGTGCAGGATAAACCCATTGTGGCTAACGGCGATTGGGCAGCTTATGCAGCCAACAATCAGCCAAATTTGCAAGAATGGTGGGACACCATCCGCACAGTGGCTGGATTGCACAAAATATAACAGTTTTTTGGAGCAAAAATATGAGTAACGGGTAGCATAAAAATGTGTTACTTTAGGTACCGGCAAGATTGATTCCGATTTTAAGAGAAGCATACTACCAATAACACACAAGCACGGTCAACAACACATTCCCAACCTATCGATTTCCCACACCGCAGAAACTATCGTTAAGAAACGGGAAGATAAAAGATGAAAAAAATTGGTGTTTTAACCAGTGGTGGCGATGCACCAGGCATGAACGCAGCTGTACGCGCTGTGGTCCGTTCTGGCATCTCTACTGGCGCAGAAGTATACGCAATTTATGAAGGCTACCAGGGCATGGTGGATGGCCAGGAATGGATCCGGCGCATGTCTTGGAAAGATGTGGGCGGCATTTTGTACAAAGGCGGTACCCTCATTGGTACCGCCCGCTGTGATGATTTTCGGGAACGACACGGCCGTTTACGCGCCGCACGTAACTTATTAGAAAACGGTATCGACAACCTGGTCGTTATTGGCGGCGATGGTAGCCTGACCGGGGCCAATATTTTCCGGCAAGAATGGTCTGGTCTGCTGGACGAGCTGGTAGAAAAAGGCGAGATTTCTTACGATGTGGCCCAATCGCATCGGGAATTGACCATCATTGGTCTGGTTGGCTCCATCGACAACGACATGTGGGGCACCGACATCTCCATTGGTGCCGACACCGCTTTGCACCGCATCACAGATGCGATTGATGCCATCTCCAGCACTGCCGCCAGCCACCAACGCTCCTTTGTGGTAGAAGTAATGGGTCGCCACTGCGGCTATCTGGCCCTGATGAGCGCCATCGCTACTGGGGCCGATTGGGTGCTTATCCCTGAATCGCCGCCTAATGTAGATGAATGGGAAGAAAAAATGTGCTCGGTGCTGAAAAATGGCCGGGAAAACGGCCGTCGCGACAGCATCGTTATCGTGGCGGAGGGAGCACAAGATCGGTACGGCAAAGAGATTACCTGCACTTACGTTAAACAAGTCTTGGAGGACCGCCTGCAAGAAGATGCCCGGGTGACTATTTTGGGCCATGTACAGCGCGGCGGTTCCCCAAGCCCCTTCGACCGTAACCTGAGCACCCTGATGGGGGCAGCGGCCATTGATGCCATCATGTCCGAGCAAATGAATGGCGGGGCGTCTCTAATTGGCTTAATCGGCAATAAGATCACCCATTTTCCCCTCGACGAGTGTCTACAAAAGACCAAAGAGATTGGAGAGGCCATCAAAAACTGTGATTTTGCGAAGGCGATGGAACTGCGTGGTAACGGCTTTCGTGAGGCATTTCAAACGGTACGCACCCTGGTTCGGGCCATGCCACACGATCCATTACCCGGGCAAAAGCAGCGCCGCATTGCGGTAATTAATGGAGGTGCCCCGGCTCCGGGCATGAATACGGCCGTTCGCGCCGCAGCCCGTTTGGGGTTAGACAAAGGCCACGCCATGTTTGGCATCTACAATGGGTTCGCCGGGTTTGCCAACAACGAAATCACTGAACTGAACTGGATGAGCGTCAACGGTTGGGCCTACCTGGGTGGCTCTGAACTAGGCACCAATCGGCACATCCCCGCCAACAGCGATTTCTACAAAATTGCTCGTAACATAGAAGAACACAACATTGAAGGGTTGCTGATTATTGGCGGCTGGTCTGCCTATGTTGCCGCCCTGGAACTTTACCAACGGCGCGACAACTATCCGGCTTTCAACATCCCCATTGTTTGCTGCCCCGCCACCATCGACAACGATCTGCCCGGCTCCGAGCTAAGCGTTGGCGCAGACAGCGCCCTAAATAGCATCATCGACTCTGTGGACAAAATCAAGCAGTCAGCTGTGGCGTCTCGGCGTGTTTTTGTAATAGAAGTCATGGGAGAGCGCTGCGGCTATCTGGCACTTATGAGCGCCCTGGCCACTGGCGCGGAGCGCGTTTATTTGCACGAAGAAGGCATGCGGCTAACAGACCTGGCCAAAGACGTCGAACTCCTCGTATCTGGCTTTAAAGGCGGCAAACGGTTGGGCGTCATCATTCGCAGCGAGGGGGCCAACGACACGTACACCACAGACTTCATGTGCGCCCTGCTGGAGGAAGAAGGTGACGATTATTTTACGGTTCGCAAAGCGGTGTTGGGGCATATGCAGCAAGGCGGCAATCCGGCCCCGTTTGACCGCATCTTTGCCACCCGCCTGGCCACCAAATGCATCAATTTTCTTGAAGAGCAGATTGGCCAAACCGAAAAAGAGAGCGCCTGCATTGGCTTACAGCATGGGACCTTTAAATTTACGGAATTCCTGGACATGATGCGTTTGATGGATATGGAAAATCGGCGGCCCAGGCAGCAATGGTGGATGCAATTGCGGCCCATTGCCCGTACGATGTCTAACGGTAAGGCAAAGTCGTCTGGCGCGAAGGAACCCGCACCCTAAAGCGTGGGAAGCAATGAAGAATTGGTGTGAAATACGGCCGTCTTCTTGACACAACGTTTAGTACAGTCCTAAAATAAACTTATTGTTCCTGCATAGGGAGAAAATCAGGAATCTTGATTGATTAAATGAAACAACTTCGCCACAACCCCATTTTTGTCATCCTCGTTCTTTTTGCCTTCATCAGTCTGGGCTGTCAGGCAACGACCCTACTGCCCACCACCAACAGCAGCATAGACGACGAAGCGGTCATAGCGGCAGCAGTGGCGACTGTTTCTGCTGAGGCTGAAGTTGTTAACATTAACTCCCCCGCCCAAACCACAGAAATTGTTACGGCCGATCTAGAAAACAGATTCATCGACGTTTACAACCGGGTAAATCCTGCGGTAGTTCACATCTTTGTGTTTGACGACGATGATATTTTTCTGGGTACTGGCAGTGGTTTTGTCATCGACCAAAATGGCAACGTTGTCACCAATAACCATGTGGTTGCCGATGGGGATAAGTTTGAAATCGTTTTTGCCAGCGGCGAGCGCAGCCGCGCCGCGCTAAGAGGCACTGACGTGGACAGCGATCTGGCCGTAATTCAGGTGGACTCTTTGCCATCAGACGTCACGCCGGTGCCGTTGGGCAATTCCAGCAATTTGCAAGTGGGCCAATTTGTTGTGGCCATTGGCAATCCGTTTGGCGAAGCAGGTTCCATGTCCATTGGGATCATCAGTGGACTGGGGCGCACCATCAATTCGCAACGGGTGGTTGCTGGCGGCAACTTCTCTATTCCCCAGGTGATCCAAACCGATGCCGCTATTAATCCAGGCAACTCCGGTGGGCCGCTGCTCAATCTCAATGGCGAAGTGATCGGCGTCAATAGTGCTATCTTATCTACCTCCGGGGCTAATTCTGGTGTGGGTTTTTCGATTCCGGTCAATGCTGTACGCAACATCGCGCCCGCGCTCATTGCCGATGGCGAGTACAGTTATCCCTACATTGGCATTAGCATGTGGCCACAAGCATTTACCCTACGCCAGTTAGAAGCGTTGGACCTGCCGCCAAACGGCGTTTTTATCACCGGCGTTACTGAAGGGACGCCAGCAGACCAGGCTGGTCTGGTGGGTCACAACTTATCGCTTTCCCTCACCCCAGATGGCGATTACATTACAGCCATCAATGGTCAGTCAGTCCGAAATTCCGATGAATTACTGAGCTACCTTGTGTTTGAGACCACCGTTGGCGAAACGGTCGAATTAACAGTTATTCGAGATGGTGAAGAAATCAAATTGCCGCTAACATTGGGGGAACGGCCGTAAACGGCCGTTGCCCCTACGTTTCATCGTTAACCTTAAACGGCTGAAACAAAACAGCAAAACCCCGCACGACGAAATCTGCCGTTTACCCATTACCACACATTTTATTTCTTAGCACATTACCAGGAGGTCGTATGATTACTCAGGAACAATTCCAGGAGTTGTTGTCTTTTGAACCTACCAATGCCCCGGTGCTCAGTGTCTACCTCAGTACCGACAATGCGGAGGAGCCTATTGAATCGATTAAGCTCAGGGCTAAAAACCTACTGCGCAAGGCAGACGAATGGGAAAAAGATGTTGAGGCCATCGAAACCCACCTTAGCCACAGTTTTGACTGGACATCGGCAGGCCTGGTTATTTTTAGCAGCCAGGGCGGTAAATTTTTCCGGGCATTTCCTACGGCCGTTTCCTTCCGTAACCGTCTGCGCATTGCTCCCAGCCCATATCTCAAACCATTAGGCCATCTGCTAGATTACTATGCCCATTACGGCGTCATTCTGGTAGACCGTGTGGGCGCCCGCTTCTTTGTCTACCATCTGGGTGAACTGCAAGAAACGGATGGCCACATGGGCGAAGAAATCCACAAACTGAAGCAAGGGCGCGGCTCTTCAGCCATCGGGCGGCGTGGCGGCACCGCTGGGGCCAGCCGCGAAGAAGAAAATGCCCGACGCAATCTGCGAGAGGCAGCCACTGCGGCCGCCAGCTTTTTCGACAACAAGCCTATCCGCCGCCTCTTTTTGGGTGGAACGGCCGAAACCACTGCCCAATTCCGCGATTTGTTGCCCAAACAAATGCAAAGCTGCCTGGCAGGCACATTTACCATGGACATGAATGCAGGCGAGCATGAAATCCGTAAAGAAGCGGTTAAATTGCTGCAAGCGGCCAACACTGAGCGAGAGAAAAAATTGGTCAAAACGTTGCTAGGCGCTCAGGCCAGCGGTGGCCAAGCAGTTGTGGGGTTAGATGACACGCTGCAAGCAATCAGCAACCGACGTGTGCAAACCCTGCTAATTAGCGATGGCTTCCGTATGCCCGGCTTTGTAGACCCCAATTCTGGCTTTGTAGTAGCCAACCTAACCAAAAGTCCGCTGAGTGACAAAGAGCTAACGGCCGTTGAAGACGTCATCGACAGTGCCTTTACCCTGAGTCTGAACCAGGGTGCCCACGTAGAAGTAATTCGGGACGATCCTGATCTGGAAAACGCAGGCAAAATCGGGGCGCTGCTACGCTTTTAAATAAAGTTTGGTGATTTGGCAATTGAAAATTTTTTTGACGCAAAGACGCAAAGGTGTAAAGAAGAGAATGAAAAAGATACAAATCCTCTTTGCACCTTGATTTTCTTTGCGTCAATATTTCTTGTTTTGTTAGCTACCGAAAGAGAAAAATTTACCAGTCCCGTTTTATGCCTATTTCCCAATTTATCCATCAACTGGCCGTTACCCCTGCCCCATTGAACAATGGAAATCCTTACGGATATGAACGGCCGTTCACCACGCAGCGCCGCCACAATTTACAAACGTATCTTGAGTTGATGGTCCAACAGGGGCCCACACTTCTGCTTGTCGGGGAAGCGCCCGGCTACCGGGGCTGCCGCCTGACGGGAATTCCATTTGTCAGCCCACACATTTTGGCCGGGCTGGGGAATCGCTTTCAACAAGCCAGCGATCCCTTCCAGCCTGCCGCCGAATGGCCGCACATTCAGCGGGAAGCCAGCGCCACCATTGTCTGGCGCACCATTGGCGATTGGCGGCCCCTGCCGCTGCTGTGGAATATCTTCCCCTTTCACCCGCATCAGCCGGATAAACCACAAAGTAACCGCACCCCCACCGTCAGCGAGATTGCCCTGGGACGGCCGTTTCTCACCGCGCTCCACCAAATATTCCCCAAAACCAAGCTGGTGGCCATCGGCAAGAAGGCATCTGCTGGGCTAGCAAAGATGGGGATGGCGCATACGGCCGTACGCCACCCCGCACATGGCGGCGCAAAGCAGTTTCAAGCAGCCTTGCAAAAACTGAATGATGCGTGAAACGTAATGCGGGATCGAGTATAATTTTCGCCATGCCAGTCGCTACACACTCACCACACTCATTTTGGAGGAAGCCATGAATGCATCATCGTTGTTGGATTTACGGCCGTTGTCTGTCGCTGAACTATTTGATCGCTCTTTTCGCCTGTATCGCAATAATTTCATCACCTTTTTGGGTATCGTTGTTCTCACCCAACTGCCCCTCGCCCTTTTTCAAATTTTACTGGCAGCCCTTTCTGGCACCTCGGCTGATTTCAACAACACCTTATTCACAAAGCAGCTGGTTGGAACGGCCGTCGTGGCCAGCATCATCGCCGCAATTTTAAGCCTTATCTTCACGCAGATTGGCGCAGCAGCCCTCACCAAAGCCATTTCAGACAGCTATTTGGGACGCCAAATCAATTTCTGGGACGCTTTCCAGCGCATTGGCGGCACGTGGTTTACACTCATTTTTGCCAGCATCGCAGCCGGTTTGGTAATTGTCGGTCTGGCGGTCCCTGTTTTCCTGGTTTCATTCATTCCTTGTATTGGCTCTCTTATAGCAATTGCAGGATTTGTATACGTGGGTGCAGCAGGCAATATCCTGATCTCGCTTATCCCACCCGTCGTTGTTTTAGAGAAGGGTGGTGTTGTTGATTCAGTAAAACGCGCCTGGGCGTTAGGCAAGCTGCGCTTTTGGTGGGTGTTTGGCTATTTGCTTTTATTGGGGCTATTATCTTTACTGGTAATTGAAGGTTCGGTAGCCTTGCTTTTATTTTTGTTTGAGACGGTGCTTGGCGACACAAACATCGTTTTGCAAACCATTATTCAGCAATCGGCCAGCTTGGTATTAACGGCCGTATTCCTCCCTATTCGCCTGGCTGCCATCACCCTGATGTACTTTGACCTGCGCATCCGCTTTGAAGGTTTTGACCTGATGGTCCTGGCCTCCGCCGACGATGAATTGACGATCAACGCATCTGAATTAACAACCAAGACAACCTTATGACCGCACTTCCCAACAATTTACAACCACTGAGTATGTCTCAGCTGCTCGATCGAGCGATTCGACTGTACCGCAGCAACTTCCTCATCTTTGTGGGCATCGTCGCTATCGCCCAAATTCCAGCCGCAATTGTCAATATGATCGGCCTCTGGTTGGCCCCGGCCCCAGAGTTTAGCCCGGCCGCCAGCGTCACCGACATGTGGCTACAAATCGCCGAAAGCAGCGGCTTTGGCAACAACCCCTGGGTCTGGCTGGGGCGACTGGTAACATTGCTGTTAGTCCAGCTGGCCACCGCCGCCATGACCAAAGCCGTCGCTGAAAATTATTTAGGGCACAAAATCGATCTATTTGGCGCTTATCGCAAAATCGGCCGTTCTGGCAGATCGGAAGAGCACAC
>JBNKLQ010000228.1:0-9945 GCA_050292445.1 Promineifilaceae bacterium (SeqCode)
TTGAGCTTTTTGTTCTCCTGAAAGTAAATCACAGGTTGCGCTCAGGTTTTTAAACAACTTTTCGTGATTTACTTAAGCTGAAAACGCAATTAATTGCGCGGTAGTGTACACAGGCGGCCGTTTTTGTGTTAGATTATCTACAGGCGTAAACGATTCACCCGACAACCATTCAAGGCAAGACAATGATACAAACCCCGCTTTCCCCCAGCCAGACGCAGAGCGAGCGCTTGCAGGCGCTGTATCACATGGCGGTTGAGCTGTCGGCGCTGCACAGTTTGGAGTCAGTGCTGAACACGGCGTTGCAGCACTGCCTGGATTTAACTGAGTCCCAGTTTGGTTTTATTGGGCTGAACACACCAAACGGCCGTGCCCTGGACGTCGTTGCCATTCAAGGCTTTTTCCCCCAACCAGAATTTTTCAGTGACAACCACATTATCCCCCTGCGACCCAGTATTTTTGCTCGGGCTGTGTTGGAAAACCAGCCGGTACGCACGGAAGATGCCCGCTTCGATCCCTCCCGCTTTGGCCAACCAAAAGGTCATCCGCCCGTGGCCGCCTTTTTAGGCGTACCCCTGCGCATTCGCGATAAACCGATTGGCATGATTGGTGTGGCCAACCGTCCCCAGCCGTATGGCGAGGAGCACGACCAGCTGCTGCTGACCTACGCGGCCCAGGTTGCCATTGTTATTCGCAATGCCCAGCTGTATGAGCAGCTCACCACGGCCAAAGAAGCGCTGGAAGAAAAGGTCGTGGAGCGTACGGCGCAGCTAGAGGAAACCAAGGAAGATTTGGCGCAAAAGGCGGCAATGCTGCAAAAATTGCTCTCGGAAACGGTAGATGTGCAGGAGTTGGAGCGACAGCGTATCTCGCAAGATATGCACGACGGCACCAATCAACTGCTGGTAGGGGCGATGCTGGAGCTGCGTTCGGCACAAAAACGGCTGGCCAACGGCCGTATCGAGCAAACTGGCGAAAGTCTGGCATCGGTACGGGCTATCTTGCACCGTGTTGAGGCCGAAATTAAGCGCATCATCCACGATTTGCGCCCGCCCACGCTAGATGCGCTGGGGCTGGTGCCTGCACTGCGCCGCTACGCGGAGCGGTTCACCCAGTACACTGGCGTTCCCTGCACCGTCACCGTTTTTGGCGATCCCTGCCGGTTGGCATCGCGCACGGAAATTGGCGTGTATCGGCTGATGCAGGAGGCGCTGCAAAATGTGAGTTCCCACGCCGAGGCAATGCGTACAGAAGTGGTGGTGGCCTTTTCGCCGCGTACCTTTAAACTCACGATTATTGATGACGGGCAAGGGTTTGATTTGGCAGAGGCGGTGCAGAACCGGAACGGCCGTCTTGGTTTGCTGGGTATGAAAGAGCGGGCCGAAAGCCTGGGCGGGCATCTCACCATCTGGACCCAGCCGCAGCAGGGAACCCGTGTGGAGCTAACCGTGCCCATCACGGAACCAGAATCGGCAAAGGCAGCCTTTGAATGAAATTGGACTCAGATGAACACAGATTTGCACAGACAAAAGAATAAAATCTGTGTTCATCTGCGTTTACCAATTTCCCATTCCAAATAAGAGGACCTGATGACTCCCATACGCATCCTCATCGTAGATGATCATCCCATTGTGCGCCAAGGCATTCGCAGCCTGCTCTCCAACTATGCCGAGTTCAAGATTGCGGCCGAGGCGGACAATGGCCGCGATGCGTTGGACCTTTTTCGCCAGCATAAACCAGATGTCACGCTGTTGGACATTCGTATGCCAAATGAATCTGGCCTGAACGTGTTGAACCAGATTCGTGCCCTGCAAGCTGATGCCAAGGTGCTCATGCTCACTTCCTTCGACGACAGCGAATACGTGCTGACGGCGCTGCGGGCGGGGGCCCAGGGCTACGTCCTCAAGGGCATCTCCGACGATATGTTGGTTCACGCCATTCGCGCTGCTTGCCGGGGAGAAAAGGTGCTGAGTCCGCAAGTGACGGAACAGGTGGTGCAGTGGGCCATTACGGATGAAACGGCCGTTCCGCCTCAATCATTTAATCTCGATGATGAAGAACGCCAAATATTGCGCTTGTTGGTGGAGGGGGCCAGCAACCCTGACATTGCCGAGCAGCTTTTTATGAGCCAGACGACCGTCAAGCGCAAGCTGCGCACTATTTTTGAGCAGCTGAAGGTGCAAACACGCACCCAGGCCGCAGCCGAAGCGGTGCGGCATCGGCTGGTTTAATTACCCCATTAGTCTCTAGCTGATCATGATAGATATTGAAACAGTACGGCAGTATCTAACCCAAGCCATCCAGGCCCGCCTGCCTTACCTGGATGAGCGGCACGAAATGGCCGTGCGCCTGTTTAACGGATTTCTGGAAGGGTGTCCGCAATTGGTGATTGAGCTGTTTGGGGAAACGGCCGTTCTCATCAACCACGCCACGCCGCCGGAAGAACTGAATGATGTACTAACGGCCGTACAACAAATTTTGCGTGAGATCTTCCCCTGGCTGCAAGCTATTTTGATTAAAATCCGCGCTGGTTCCGATGAAGAAAAACAAGGTGCCTTGGTTTGGGGAAGCGGCATCACCAGCAAAATCCGCGAGCATGGCGTGCGTTATGCTCTTGAATTGCAAATGAACCAGGATGCCAGCTTTTATCTGGACACGCGTAACGTGCGCCGCTGGGCGTTGGACAATCTGGCAGGGAAGGACGTGCTCAATACGTTCGCCTACACCAGCAGTTTGGGCGTGGCGGCACAGGCTGCTGGTGCCAGCCGGGTGGTTCACACGGATCTAAACAAGCGTTTTCTCAATGTAGCGAAGACCTCGTACACGTTGAATGGTTTTCCCATTGATAAGAAATTGTTCCAAACGGGGGATTTTTGGCCGCACATGAGCAAAATGAAGCGGGCGGGGGAGCTGTTCGACTGTGTAATTGTCGATCCGCCATTCTTTTCGCAAACGGCCGCAGGCACGGTCGATTTAAACATGGGGCTGACGCGATTGGTGAACAAGGTACGGCCGTTAGTCCGCCACGGGGGTCATATCATTGCCATCAACAATGCCCTCTTTGTTAGCGGAGCCAATTACCTAGCCGAGCTAGAAGCACTTTGCGCCGATGGCTACGTCCAAATCGAGCAGCTCATTCCCGTTCCCGAAGATTGCATTGGCTTTCCGCACACGCGAACCAATCCCCCCATCACCGACCCTGCCCCCTTCAACCACAGCACCAAGATTGCCCTCCTCAAAATCCATCACCAAAACCACCAAAAGACCTGACAGGTTTACGAACGATCCGCGCCAAAAAATAGTCTGGAATCCAAAGCAGCTTGGCAGTAAAGCCAGTTAATAAACCTGTCAGGTCGAGGTCGAAATTCTAACGAAAAATATATGTCACCTTTCGCAACTTGCTGCATCTAACCCAATGAAGCACCCCAAAAATCAATATTGCTCCAGGGACAAAAGAGTAAGCAATAAATCTCAAAACTCTCTGTGTTCTGTGTGGCAAATAATTAAGATAGGAGATCATCATGTCATTATTAGACAACGACACCCGTAACCAGTTAACAGAAATGTTTGAGTCATTGCAAAAATCTGTAAAAGTGATTGTGTTTACGCAGGAACTTGAATGCCAATATTGTACAGAAACACGCCAAATCGCCGAAGAGCTGGCCGCACTTTCCGACAAAATTAGCCTGGAAGTTTATGATTTTGTGGCGGAAAAAGCATTGGCAGATCAGTATGGCATTGACAAGATTCCTGCTACCGTCATTGTAGAAGGCGGCGACGAGGGCAAGGATTTTGGCATTCGCTATTACGGCATCCCCTCTGGCTACGAATTTAGCTCGCTCATTCAGGATGTGATCATGGTAAGTGCAGGCGATCCCCAACTGTCTGAGGAGACGAAGGCCTGGCTGGCGGCTTTAGAGACGCCAGTTCATCTACAGGTTTTTGTAACCCCAACCTGCCCTTATTGCCCACAAGCGGTTCTATTGGCCCACAGATTGGCTATGGCCAGCGACATGGTCCAGGCCGATATGGTTGAAGCAACCGAATTCCCCCATCTGTCGAACAAATATCAGGTCATGGGCGTGCCGCGCACCGTCATTAATGAAAATATTTTCCAGGAAGGTGCTGCGCCTGAGCCAATGCTGTTGGAAAAACTGAAAGAGGCGGTTGCCGTCGCTGCATAGGGGGAACAATGACATTTCAGCTTAATATGGATGGATTTTCTCTGGACAATCAAGCCAACAATTATGATGTTGTGATCATTGGCGGCGGACCTGCGGGCACATCGGCTGCTATTTACACGGCGCGTTCTGAACTGCGCACGTTGGTGATTGATAAAGGTTTAACGGCCGGTGCGCTGGGCGTGACGAGTAAAATCAGCAATTATCCCGGTGTGCCGGGGCCAATCAGTGGGGCCAAACTGGTTGAGGTTATGCGCGAGCAGGCCGAATCGTTTGGCGCGGAATTTATCACCGACAAAGTGGTTGGCATTCAGTTTGATGGCGAACAAAAAGAGATCATCGCGGGCACCGGTACGTTTAAGGCGAAAGTGCTTATTTTGGCATCTGGCGCGATGGGGCGGACCAGCACAGTGCGCGGGGAAGAAGAATTGCTTGGCCGTGGTGTGAGCTACTGCGCCACCTGTGATGGGGCGTTTTTCCGTGATCAGGATGTGGCTGTTGTGGGCAATAACGATGAAGCATTGGAAGAAGCGCTTTTCTTAACCAAATACGCCCAAAATATCCATCTGATTGTGCCCACGCCGGAACTGAAGGCGCGAGAAGCGTTGGCCCACGAAGCGGAAAACCATCCTAAAATTAAGGTGCGCTTGGGCACACGGCTCAAGGAGATTACCGGCAATGGCAAGGTGAATGGCATCGTGGTTCATCCACGGAAGAGTCGGCCGGAGTCGCTGCCCGTGTCTGGCGCGTTTGTTTATTTGCAGGGCAGTCAGCCGATTACGGATTACCTCATGGGTCAGCTGGACACAACGGAAGAGGGCTGTCTGGCGGTGGATAGTGAGATGCAAACGTCGATTCCGGGTGTGTTCGCCGTAGGAGATTTGATCTGTACACACATTAAGCAAGCGGTTGTGGCTGCTTCAGATGGGGTGATTGCGGCCGTTGCGGCAGATAAGTATGTTAACGGCCGTAAAAAAGCGGTCGTTGATTGGAAGTGATTTTTTAGACTTGACAGGTTTTCAAGCTACCATTTCGGTTAGTTGTTTTGCATGGCAAAGTAACTTTACAGCGTGGCTCATTCGAAAACCTGTCAAGTCTGTTGCATTCTTGGGGTAGCCATCAAGTCCAGATGGGCCGGGCTAACGTGCGCAAAGCAGGCCATGATTTCTTCATTGCTTTGTGGGGTGGCGTGCGGTCCGGCTTTCCGGTCGATGACGTGCAGCGTGTACGATAAGGCGCGAAAACGATTTAAAAAGTCGCTGGCGTCCATGTGAGAACGGTTGACAATGGCTGGCGGGCGAAATTCAGTAAAAACGACCGGGCGATGCTGCCGCAACAGCTGCGTGGCTCCTTGCAGTGCCAACCCTTCTGCCCCCTCAATATCCATCTTGATCACATCAATACGGGTTTGGCTAGCCAGTGCCTCATCGAGGGTAACGGCCGTTACCTGTTCCATATCATCCATTTGCCTGGTGATGTCAATCACGCCGTTGCTGTCATCCATCCTCAGTCCCACCATACGCGGTACGTCGGCGACGGCATTGGGGAACAACTGCACATTGGTAAACTGGTTGTGGTCTACGCTTTTTTGCAGCAGTTGGCAGTTAGCCACGCCCGGTTCAAAGGCAAATACTTGGCCTTGTGCCCCCAGCCGCGACGCTGCCAGCAGTGTATAGTAGCCAATGTTGGCCCCCACATCGACAAAAACGCCCCCTGGTTGCAAAAAGGGCTGGAGGGCGGCTGTGACGTGTGTTTCGTAGCTGCGCTTAACGGCAATACGCGCGCCCACCGCCCAATCGTCCAGGCGTACATAGATATCGAAGCCATCCAATGAGAGCCGGATAGGCGCAGGGAAAAGCATACCAATGACACGTTTGGGAAGCTGACGCCGCCGGAAAATTGCTTGAACCAGTTTTGTTCTCATCAGTTAACATTTGTATCGAAACGTGCAAGCGAATGCAAGAAAGTAACAAGGTGTCCGATACCTGGCGGATGCGTTTCCTTATCAAAAGCTATTTGCGAACGCATCCTAAGAATTGCTGGCGAGTCATCTACAAGCAACGATACTTTTTACAGCCAACTCATTGTGTGCGTGTGGGCTGCGGGCTGCTGGGGATGGGATTGGCGAAGGCGTAGCTGCCGATCTGCTGTGGGTTGGCCGAATCGGCGATGTCCACAATTTCTAGGCCGTTCCAGCCGATAAGATACGCTGTATCGCCCTGTATGGTAAGGTCGTGCAGGTAGTTGTCGGTGCTGTATTGGCCAAGTAACGTCGGTGTGGTGGGCTGGCTAATGTCCAGCAAATGCAGGCCGTCGCCGTTTAGATTGTAGGCAACCTCCCCCTGTACCACCACTCTGGCCGGGTAGAGGGCTTCCTTGTCCATGGCATAACGGCCGTTTACCACCAGTTCATCCTCATTTTGCAGGTCTACTATCCACAGGCCTTTTCCCGCCACAAAAGCTACCTCGTCTGCTACGACAACATCATGGCCGGGTACCTGATCTGCCTGCACACTGGTGATGGGATACGGCCGTACCGGATTAGTCACATCATAAATGTGCAATTCACCGCCGCAGTAGCCGGTACGGAAGCTGCACCCGCCGCTGCTGGCATACAGCCGTGCCCCGCCCACAAAAACGCTGTTGGCTCCGCCTGTAATTAAAAAGGGGCTGGTGGGATTATCTTTATCACGCACATCCACCACGGCAATATGATCCCAATCGGCTAAATAGGCCACATCATCGCGCACGGCCACATCGGTGGGGATGGCATTGGCCGGGAAGAAGCCGCGCAGCATTGGCTGGGCTGGCTCGCTGATCTCGACAATTTGCAGCCCGGCGTCGGGTGGGCCGGTTGCGGTGTCCCAGCTGGTGGCGCTGGTGGTGTGGGCAATGTAGAGGAAACGGCCGTCGACCACCACTTTTACCACATCGCCGGGCAGCATCACATTGGCTACCAGTTCCGGCCTGGCTTCATCCGTGATGTTGAGCACCAGCACCCGGTTTTCATCAGAAATGTAGGCAAACTCTCCTTGCACAAACCCGATGGCCATCGGGTTTTCCTGTTTGCAGCCAACGACAACAATTAGGAAGAGCAGCCATAAAAAAAATGTCCAACGTCGCATGAGAATCCTCCAATTGGGCAAGTTCTTTGGATTGTCCGGCAAGGTACGCAAGGGTGCTGAACGGCCGTCCGACGTTTTCGGCACGAAGTATAAACCTGACAGGTTTCCGGCAAAACTTAGTTGAAATGGTGCTTTGCCATGCGAAATCCGTTTGATTTCAAGTTCGTTTTGAAAACCTGTCAGGTTTAGTGTATTCAATTAAAGCTGGTTCAACACACCTTTCAAATCATTGATCAAATCCTGGGCGTTTTCAATGCCCACGGAAACCCGCACCAGGCCGGGGTCAATTGCCAGCGGTGAGTCGGCTACAGAAGCGTGGGTCATGGGCGCGGGCAGCTCGATGAGCGATTCTACGCCACCCAGCGACTCCGCCAGGGTGAACAGCTGGGTGTCGCGGGCCACCAGCCGGGCGGCGGCTTCACCACCATGCAAAATGAAGGAGATCATGCCGCCAGGCCCGCGCATCTGCCGTTGGGCCAGCGCATACTGCGGATGGCTTTCCAGGCCAGGGTAGATCACCTCGGCCACGGCGGGATGGTCGGCCAGGAATTGGGCAATTTGCAGTGCATTGCGGCAGTGCTGCGCCATGCGAATCGCCAATGTTTTAATGCCACGCAGGGTGAGGAAGCAGTCCATTGGCCCTGGCACCGCACCGATGGCGTTTTGCAGGAATTTCAGCTGCTCGTAGGTTCCCGTATCGTTCAAAACGATCGCCCCGCCCACCACGTCGGAATGGCCACCGATGTATTTGGTGGTGCTGTGCAGCACAAAGTCGGCCCCCAGCGCCAGCGGGCTTTGCAGAGCGGGGGAGGCGAAGGTGTTGTCTACGCCCAGCCAGGCCCCGGCAGCGTGGGCAATCTTGGCCATCGCGGCAATGTCGGTCAGACGCAGCATGGGATTGGTGGGGGTCTCCAGCCAGACGAGTTTGGTGTTGGGTTGGATGGCGTTGGCAACGGCCGTTTCATCCGTCGTGTCGGCAAAAGTAAACTCAATGCCGTAGCCAGACAGCACCTTGTCGAACAACCTGAATGTGCCGCCATACACATCATTGCCAGACAAAACGTGTTCCCCAGGTTTGATTAGTCGCAAAATCGTATCAATCGCCGCCATGCCAGAGGCAAAGGCCAGCGCGTGCTTGCCGCCTTCCAGCGCGGCCAGCGCCTCATGCAGCGCCGTGCGCGTCGGGTTGTCTGATCGAGAATAATCGTACCCTTTGTGCTGGGCCACATCGGTCTGGGCAAATGTAGAGGTCTGGTAGATGGGCGTCATTACTGCCCCGGTTTGTGGGTCTGGTTCTACCCCGGCGTGAACGGCCAGGGTTTCTAAGTGGAATTTGGTGGGTTGGGTCATTTCTTAGGTGCTCCTTTGATCGGTATTCGGTATTCGGTAAACGGTAATCGGTGGTCAGTAATCAGTGATCAGTGAATGATGCCCGATTGTATCAACTTTTGTGGGGTTTGCTGGTATGTAGGAAATTAATACAAAGAAACAAAGGCAGGAAGGAACAAAGCCGTTTTCTTTGTCTCTTTGTTTCTTCGTTCCTTTGTATAAAGAAATAAGATGTGCCAATTTATTACCAAAGCCGCTGCGGAAAGGATACAATACGCCCAGTATGGACACTGAACGACATCTGCCAGCTTCTGCGTCTTCTGCCCGACTTTCTTATTTCTCCAACCACCTTTCCTTTTTCCTTTTAACCTTTGTGGGGTGGCTGGCCACGAGCCGGATTTTGTACGAAGGGTTGTTTCCTCGCTGGCTGTGGTTGGGACGGCCGTTCTTCACCCTCACCTTCACCGCCGCAGCCACCTTTTTTACCTGGCTGCTCTGGCAGCGCTGGGGGTCACGGCGGGTCCAGCCGATAGTCTTCACCCCGCTCCTATTCAATCTGATCTACCTGGCTGACGCCACCGTCGATTTGGGGCGCAGCCGCTTTATTTTTGGCGCGGCGCTCTGGCTGGCGCTGCTTTTTTGGGCGAGTAGGCGTTGGCAGAAGGAAGCAGCCGTTTGGCGTTGGTTGGGGCCGCTGCTGGTGGCGCTGGCCCTGCTGCCCGTCTACCTCAGCACTATGTCGCGCACGGTGGGGCAGGCGGATACATTTGAGTTCCAGGTGGTGGCCCCGCAGTTGGGCATTGCCCATCCCACGGGCTATCCGCTTTACCTGCTGCTGGGCAAGCTGTTTAGCCTGCTGCCGTTTGGCGCGGTGGCCTGGCGCATCAATGTGGGAACGGCCGTTTTGGCCACCGTTGCCCTTATCTTCTTTTTTGAGTTTTTGTGGGAGTTGTGGGGTGAGGTGGAAACGGCCGTGCTCGGTGCTGTCATTATGGGGCTAACCAGCACTCTGTGGAGCCAGGCCATTGCTGCGGAAGTGTATGCGCTGCACGCGCTCATTGTTTGTGTGGCGCTCTGGCTCATGTTGCAAGTTGCAGGTGGCAAGTTGCAGGTGAATAACTCAAATATGCTCCGTTCTCCGCCCTCTCTGCGGTTAAATCTTTTCCTACTAGCATTTGTCATTGGTTTGGGCTTGACTAACCATCTGACGACTGTCTTTTTACTGCCGCCGGCGGCGCTTACTGTGGTTTTGGCTCTGTGGCGAGGAAAAAGCGGAACACAGAGGGGCGCAGAGAAGGCACGGAGCTACACAG
>JBNKLQ010000229.1:0-9931 GCA_050292445.1 Promineifilaceae bacterium (SeqCode)
CCAGTGCCAAAGCCTTCACAAAATCAGATTCGGTGCGCAGGCCACCGGTGATGATGAGCGTTACCTGCCCACTAACGCCGCGTTTGTCCAAATGGCGGCGGGCACGGGCCAGCGCCACCATCGTGGGCACGGAGATGTTGTGTTTGAACAGATTGGGTGCAGCACCGGTTCCGCCACCACGGCCGTCTAAAATAATGTAATCCACGCCAATCTCCAAAGCAAAATCAATGTCTGCTTCGATGTGCTGGGCGGAGAGTTTGAAGCCGATAGGGATGCCGCCGGACGTTTCACGCACTTCGGTAGCGACGCGCTGGAAATCTTCGAGAGTCGTCAAATCGGGGAAGGTGGCGGGGCTAACGGCGTCTTCCCCTTCCTCTAGTCCGCGCACCTGGGCGATTTTGCCCACCACTTTGCTGCCGGGCAGATGGCCACCGGTGCCGGTCTTGGCACCTTGCCCGCCCTTAAAGTGGAATGCCTGTACTCTTTTCACCTTTTCAATGTTCCAACCGAATTTGGCGGAAGCCAATTCGTAGAAGTAGCGGGAGTTGGCAGCTTGCTCTTCGGGCAACATGCCGCCCTCGCCGGAGCAGATGCCGGTGCCTGCCAGCTCCGCGCCCATTGCCAGGGCGACTTTGGCTTCTTCGCTGAGCGCACCAAAGCTCATATCGCTGACAAAGAGCGGGATGGCTAGCTTGAGCGGCCGTTTTGCCTTTGGCCCAATAATCAGTTCAGTTCCTACAGGAGCGTCATCGAGAAGCGGCCGTTTGGCCAGTTGCGCCGTCAATATTTGAATATCCTCCCAGCGGGGCAGCTCCGTGAGCGGCACGCCCATTGCCGTCACTGCACCGTGATGGCCAGGCAGCCCGTTTTTAGCCAGGTTGCGGATGGTTTTGTTGTATGGCTCTTCGGGGCCGCTGTGCGTGTCTTCATACAGTCCCAGGTATTTGTCTCGCTGGAACGGCTGTGGATTTTCTTGTTCCCAGGCGGCGATTTCGGCTTCGTCCACGTAAACGGCATCAGCTGCCACATCGACCCAGGCGGTGAATTTAGGTAGAGCTTCCTCATTGTTGTAGGCGCTGATGCCGCTGTCGTAGCGGTAATCCCAGTTGTGTACGCCGCAGATTAAATCCTGGCCGCGAATGGAGCCATCGGCCAACAGTGCGCCGCGATGCAGGCAACGGCCGTATAGCACCGACACGTCATCATCATACCGAATCACGACCAGATCGACATTGGCGACCAGGGCATAGGCAGGTTGCCTGTCTGGCAGATCGCTCCAGGTAGCAAGCTTCACCTGGCGAATTTCGCTTGTGGCTGAGGTTGTCATGGGATTCTCCTTTTTTTACCGCAGAGGCGCAGAGGGAGCGGAGTTTTTGAATTGGGCGCTATGTGAGAGATGAGGTGTTGGGTGATTTTATTACGAAGTTGGTGAGATGGGTAACGGCCGTTTCCAACTTATCGACTATTCAAAATCCGCGTTAAAAAGTAAACCTGGCGCAAAATGGGGGCGGCTTCCCAGGTTTCGGCCAGGCGAGGTTGACCACCCTCTTGAATGATGGCCGGGATGAGCTCCAGTGAGTGCACGCCGTTTTGATCCAGCCAGACGTTGAGCACGGCCGTTTCCGGCGCACCGTCAATCTCAAAAGCAAAATTCCCTAGCCCGTACACAATCACCCCATCGTTGTAATACTCAATCCCCTGCAAAATGTGGGCGTGATGGCCAATCACCAAATCGGCTCCGGCGTCGATGGCGGCGTGGGCGGCGGCCATTTGCTGCTCGCTCGGTTCTTCGATGTATTCGTAGCCGCTGTGCAGCACCACAATGACCAAATCTGCCTGGGGACGAACGGCCGTTACATCAGCAGCAATGACATCAGGGTATCCCCAGGCGAGTCCGGGCGTAGTTTCGGTGGCGGTCCAGACGGCCGTATCAAACCCTGTCGCTTCCACCGGTACGTTCACGTAGCCTAAAAACGCCAGCGATAGACCATTTACCTGCGTTAAATAAGGGGCGTGTGCTTTATCAAAATTGGCTCCAGCCCCAATCGTGGCTACACCTTGTGTATCTAGCAACCCGAGCGCTTGCAGCAGCGCCTCCGGTCCATAATCCATCGCGTGGTTGTTGGCTAATGACACCACGTCGAAGCCGCCCAATGCCAGGGCTTGGGCAGCCACGGGCGGGGCGCGGAAGGGATAGCTTTTGATTGCGGGCGTGCCCACATCGCCCAGCGCCGATTCCATGTTGCCTACGGTGATGTCGGCCCCTTGCAGCAGCGGGGCAACTTTGGCAAATGGGTAGGTCAGATTACCATTTTGGAGCACAATGCCCAGGCCGCGATCCAGCATGATGTCGCCCACGCTGGCTAGATGGACGATAGGGTCTGGGGCGAGAGCAGTTTGCAGGATGGGCAGCAGTTCGTTAGCTTCTTGGCCTTCGGATTGCAGGGTGAGCCGGTTTTGGAAAGGGTAATCGGGGTCGGTGGGATGACGGCCGTCTACCCGTAATGGTTTTAAATCAGGGGTCAAGGCCGACCAGGGCAGCACCGTGGCTACTTGGTGCCCATTGGCTATGAGAGCTTCGGCATCGGCCTGGGTGATGAATTCCCACTCGGTAACAAAAGGCACCGCCAGCACAATCGACTCCTGCCAGACGAGTTGCCCCCCACCATTTTCGATCAGTTGGGCGTTGGCCGGCTCGTTTTCTGGGACGATTTGCCAAATGCGGTTAGTCGCAGAATTAGACAGTGCTTCTTCAACGAGTGCTTCCCAGCCAGGCGGCACCGACAGGGTAAGCGGAGGCAGGGATGTATTTGTGGGTGCCGCAGCAGAGGGTACGGCCGTTGCCGGTGGCGCAATGGGCGTGTTTGTGGCTGGGGGAATTGGGGTTGGTGGGGCAAGGTGAGTGGCGATTGGCTGGGCTAGGGTGGGTACTAAAGTGGGCAGGGGGGCTGTAGAAACGGCCGTTTCCGCACAGCCCATCAAAAATATTACGCCGAGCAAGCCTAAAACGATTACTGTCCTTAGAAGGATTTCTCGCCAAAAGCGGCTCGAAATGACAATTTTGGGTGACTTGTTGAGCCTTGTCTTTTTTTGATACGGTTGAATTGTCATGGAATGCAAGGCTCCGGTTGGTTCAGCAGCTGATATTCGGTGAGGTACATTTCCGAATCGTGCAAAAAGGTGGCCATCTCTTCCCCCACGTAACGATAATGCCACGGTTCGTAGAAAAAGCCGGTTAGCTCCTGTGCCGCACGTGGATAGCTGAGCGTGAAGCCGTAGCGGTGGGCGTTTTCGGCCAGCCAGATGCCTTCGCTGGTCTGGTAAAAATAGGTGTGGAACTCAATGTTGGGGATGCCTGTTACTTCGGCCAATTCGGGTGAGCCAAAGTCGAGCGTGGTACCTAGCTGGTGTTCACTGTGGCCAGGACGGGCACTGAGAATGGCGGCGCGTTCTGGCTCTTCCCGGTTCCATTTTTCCCAGCTGATTGCCTGAGCGGCATAGCTGCGGTAGCCAGACAAAATCCACGGCTGTAAGCCCGCATTTTGCATGTCGGCAATCATTTGACTCAGGGGACCGAGGGCGACACGGCGCAGTTCGGTCGGGTAGCCCAATGTGACGTTCACTGGCAGATAGTCGGTGAGCAGGACCAAATCTTGCGGCGCATATTCGCGGCTGAGGCCGTAAGTTTGGGTAACGATAGTGAACAAATCATCGTTGGGCATGCGGGCGTCGCAGGGGCCAATGGGCGTGGCTGTAGGTGTGGGTGACGGGGTTGCCGTTGGCATTGGGGTAGCGGTTGGTTCTGGCGTGCTGCCTGGTAGTTGGGCCACGGTTGTCGCGGCGTCGATGGAAGGTGGGGGCAGGGTGGGAACGGCCGTTGCCAATCCGGTCGGGGCCAGAGTAGGTAGCGGGGGAAGGGATGCGGCCGTTTCCAAGCCGCAGCCCGTTAATCCCCATAATCCCACCATCATCCCCAGCCAGATCGTTACATATTTTCTCATCGCGCCGAATTGTATCAAAATCACGCCAAATTGGTAATTGACAAATTTAATGCCCTCCGTATAATTTATTGAGTTATTGATAAAAATCCGAAAAAAATTCTTAAAATAAGAGAAATTATAAAATGATTGACGATACAGATGCTCGAATTCTTGATCTTTTGCAGCAAGACGGCCGTTTATCCAACGCTGCGATTGCTGAAAAAGTTGGTCTAACCACCTCCACCGTCTTCGAGCGAATCAAAAAGCTGGAGAAAAAAGAGATCATCCAGCGCTACGTCGCCGTGGTCGATCCGCAAAAGCTGGGCAAGCCAATTACCGCCTTTGTCCGGCTCGTCATTGGCACGGCCCCCGGCGAAGATTATGCCGCCTGCAAGCAAGATTTTGTAGCCAAATGCCAGGCCGAGCCAGATATATTGGAATGCCATTCAGTGGCGGGCGAGGAATGTTACCTGCTAAAAGTGCGCGTGGCCAGTACGGGCGATTTGGAGAAATTGTTGGAGCGCTTGCGCACCTATACGCTAGTAGCTAAATCGACCAGCAGCATCGTGATGTCTACGTTTAAGGAAGAAACCGGTATTGCTGTAAGTGGAGGTAAATGATGGAACTGAAAGTGAAGGATCGTCAGGGAAAAATTGAATTATATGGACAAGCAGCCAGCCTTCTAGCTGCTGCCTTAGAGCGATTTCCCAGAGAAATGTGGCAGTATCGCTCCCCGGTGGACGATTGGACGATTCATGAAATCATCATTCACATCACCGACAGCGAGGCGAACAGCTATGTGCGCTGTCGCCGCTTTATTGCCGAGCCGGGCCAAGCGCTGATGGCTTACGATGAGAACCAGTGGGCAAAGGTGCTGGATTATCATAAGTTGGATGTGGATACGGCCGTTTCCCTCTTCAAATGGCTGCGGCAAAGCTCCTACGAACTGATCCAAACCGTGCCTGATGCCGTCTGGCAAAACGAAGCGTACCATCCCGAAAGCGGCCAGATGTCCTTTGATGATTGGCTGGACACCTACACCCGCCACGTCTCTGACCACATCGCCCAAATGGAGCGTATCTACCAGGCTTGGCAGCAAGCCCAATGATGGCATCATAAGCAGCTTCAGATGCGAAAAAATCCGCAAGTTTTGGATCGATTTGTGGTGTGCGATCGGTTATAAAGTAAGCAGTAAACAGTTAAATTCAACAACAGGAACCGTTATGAAACTCAAAAACTTTTTGCTTTTGGTCTTGTTGGCTGCCTTGTGGGGGCCATCTTTCTTGTTCATCAAAGTCGCCGTGGCTGAAATTCCGCCGCTGACTTTGGTTTTGGGGAGGGTGGGCATTGCGGCCGTTTTGCTCACCGTCTTTTTGCTGGTACAGGGAAAATCACTGCCGCGCTCACGCACCGTGTGGCGGCATCTGGCAGTGATGGGATTGGTGCACAACACCATTCCTTTTGTCCTGTTTGGCTGGGGTGAGCAGTACATTGACAGCGCTCTGGCTTCGATCCTTAATGGCACAACGCCATTGTTCACCATTATTTTGGCTCACTATTTTGTGGCCGATGATCGCCTGACGCCGACTAAGCTGTTGGGGGTGCTGATTGGCTTTGCTGGTCTGGTGTTGCTCATTTTGCCATCGTTTGCCGATGGGGTGGAGGCGACCACATGGGGATTGTTAGCCGTGGCGCTGGCCGCTGTGCTGTACGGTGTAGCCATCGTCTATTCGCGCAACAATTTGCGTGGCCTGCCGCCGTTGGTAGCGCCTGCCGGGCAGATGATCATGGCGACGATTTATCTGCTGCCGCTGTCGCTGTTAATCGATCGGCCGTTTTCGCTGCCGCCGCTTTCGTTAAATGTAATTGGGGCGTTGGTGGCGCTGGGGGTGTTGGGAACGGCCGTTGCCTTCGTGGTCTACTATCGTCTGCTGGAAACCGCGCCAGCCAGCTACGTCTCCATGACCACCTACGTCATCCCTGTCTTTGGCGTGATCTTGGGAGTGTTAGTGCTCAACGAGCAGCTCACCTGGCACGCCTATGCCGGATTTGCCCTCATTTTGCTGGGGGTGATGATTGTGAATGGGTTGTTGAAGTTGCGGTGGAAACGGCCGTCTGTTCTGCCGCGCCCCATCGAAAAACCGACGCCATAGTTTTAAGAAACCATAGATTACGCAGATTCTTTCTGTGTAATCTGCCCTTTTTGGGGATCAACTAGCCAATTAAATGTTTCTTGGCATGGGATTGGCAGTTGATTAATAGTCTGTTCAGAGCCTTTTTTTTCGCCTCAAACTGTTTAACATCCTCACTAGCTACCAACCAAATTAGACATTTGAGAGGTGAAGAATGGTTTTTAACCGTGCAAAGCTCTTATTGTGTTTCACCATTTTGCTTAGTTTGATAGCCTGTCAAGATAGCCCAACGGTTACGCCTAACGTTGCCACACAAACTGCGCTTCCCACTAGCAGCGTCCAGGAAAACCCAGCCCAGATCGTCATTGAACAAGCTAATGAAATAGCCGATGCGCCCGTTTCTGAAGAGGCAACGCCTGTTTCAGAGGAACCCATTCCGGCAGGGCGGATCGTCAACGGCCGTATCATCACCAGCGACGACGCACAACAACCAGTGCCCGCTGTACAGTTGCGGCTGGAACCAGGTGGGCCGCTCGTGACGGAAACGGTGGGAGACGGCCGTTTTACCCTGCGTGATTTGCCATTTACGGCCGTTACCGTCTTTGCCGATTATTTTCAATTCACCATCCCTGCAGGCGATGAGCCGCTGCTCGACCTCGGTGATGTTGAATATCCACTGATTGACCCCCCCTTGACGCTGGAAAATTACCCTCCCAGCGAAACGCCCTACCAATTTGGCAGCTTCTGGCTGGTACACACGCCGGATGGGCAGCTTATGGCCTTTTCGCCTGTTTCCCCTGACTATGATGACCGCATCAGCGTCGAAGAATGTCAGTTTGCCTGGGAAGAGGCGAACCAGCGTTTTGTGGATCCGTGTTCCGGGGATGAGTGGGAGTTGAACGGCCGTCTCAACCTGGAACACTCTACCGAACGATGGAGCAATCGCAATCTGGACCAATTTTTTGTGCATGTCACAGACGGGCAAATTTTTGTGCAGCTCGACCGCATCTATCAAAGTTTGCCGGCAAATGAACCACCCGTGACTTCAGATTCCCAATTTGGGGTAACCATGACGGTGAAAACGGCCGAATTCACGCCAACCGCCACCAGCCTGACGACGCTCACCCAGGTTGATCCCCTTTGGGGCATGGATCCCGAGGCCTTCCCGCCGCAGCAAGCCTTGACCTATGTAACCTTCCCCAACTCGCTGGTGGATGATCAGGGTCGCTTTTATGAACCAATCGGTGGGCAAGGTGGCCTTCCGGTCACCGACGCTACCACCAATGGCTTACAGCAAGAATACAATACCCAATGGCAGCCCACTGCCGACGATGCGCAAACGATAACCGCCACGTTGACCACTGAGCTTAACAACCTTTATCGCCAAATTGCCTTCCAGCCAGAGTGGGAAAATCATCAAGAAGGGGACGTGTGGGCGGTGAATATGCCGCTGGAAATTGGCCACGCTATTGCCCGCGTCACGCAGTTGGAATGGTTGGGCACGGCGGACGACGGCCGTATCCGCCTCCGCCTCACCGTGATGGATGGCAGCCCCGACGGGCTCGCACTGCAATGCCTCTACCTGGGTAACACGCCCCCCGAAAGCCCGGCTTGCACAAATTTCACCGATTCACAGGAGTATGTTGTTTTTGTGCCTGCCAATGCGCCTGCGACGCTGCATGTGCGGGCGGCGGTGGATTTGGAACGGCCGTTCAGCCTCACAATGCCCACCCAACCTCTTACAGCCGGTGCGCCTGCCGTGCCCGATTTGGCCGCCTGGACCGATTACGACGATCCCGCATTGGGGCTGTCTTTTCGCTATCCACCAGATTGGTCAGTTACGCAGCGGGGCAACGGACTTACCTTGACGGCTCCGCAAACGGCCGTTGTAGATTCAGAAACAGTTCCCTGGACGATTTGGGTCTCAGAGCATCCCAAATTTGCCGAAGATGCCTCGCTTTTTGACGTAATCGTCAATGAATATCACTTTCCAGATGTGATTGAGCAGTTTGAGGAGACGCTGACTGAGGAAATTGTTAACGGCCGTACCGTCTATCGCTCCACCATTATCCCAGCCATTGGCGGGCAGCAGAGTCTATTTTTTGAGGATGGCGACCGATTTGTAGAAGTGACGTTACGGCCGTTTGACGAGGAACGGCCGTATGAAAATCAGGAAATATTTATGCAAATTTTTGACACGCTTCTGGAAACTGTGACGTTCTTACCTGCGGGAGGGTGATTTTGTTGTTAAACGGCCGTATGCTTTTTAGGGAGAACGGGGGAACGGCCGTCTGACGTTGTGTTCAGCGGCGGGCGAGCAAAACCCAACTTCTTAGCCGGCGCGATGCCTTTAACCACCACCAACTCAAATCGTGGATCGGCCCGGTGCATGCACGTCCGCTGCAATGTTTGTTATGTGTTGTCACCAGCTAAATCATCTTCCCAATCATAATTGCCTAAAATAATATCTCCCCAAAACGGAATAGACTTTATCAATTCTCTCGTGCAATCTTGCACTGCATTTTCATATGCGTTGTCCCCGTTAATATTGAGCAATTCCGCAAATTCAAATAAGAGGTATTTCCTAAAATCGGTACCATAAATGATAATATCTCTGCCACCGATTGACAGAACAGGGTTCCATGATTTAAGAGGCGAACCAACCAGATAGCGATGTCCGTATATCGGTATTAATAAAGATGCTTCAGCGACAAGTCCAGTTACTATTTGCTCACGCTTATCCTGTGAGTTTGGGCGTTTTCCCCAATTCTTACCCCATAATCCATACTCAACTTCAGAAAGTATGCCTTTTAGTGGCTTTTGAATAGCAACATCGATTTGATCCAGGCCATTTTTCCAATCATGAAATCCTGGCTTTTTATTAACGCGCATTATTTTGTCCCCATGCCATTTAATGACTATTTGATCTCTGTCAGGCACCCCTAGATGTGCGAGAAATAGACGATACTCGGCTGGAAAACTTATCTGATACTTGCGTTCAATTGTGTTTATCTCATTCTCAGATAAACTCTCATTCCATTTTGTACCTGGGCGCCACTCAATTCCACCATACCGACTTGTTTCATAGACCTCTAAAGGCTTATTCTCAGTGTGTTTCCATTCTTCTTCTGTTCTTTTCTGAAACCAATCCAGAAAGTTGATGGGGTCCATTGCATCTAGCGCCTCAAAAAATTTCTTGGTGCTAATGATGTCGAACATATGATCTCCATGAGTTTAAACACATAACGGTTTAGGATTGATGCGGCGCGGTTCAGAAAGCAGTTTCCAAGCACCAACAAGGAAGCCGCCGCATAATCCGTGTTGGACTAAGCCGGTCGTGTGCGGAACCTATATGGAATTTAAGCCGAAAAATGAGGATGGCACAAACACCGGCAACCGTCTGTTTGCGGGCATTGTAGCAGTTTGTGAGCCGGAAGGTCAACCAAAAGTATGGCTCTTTGCTCAGTTACAAATAACAACAGGCAACCCAAATTAAGCAAGCTTCAGCAAGCATGCTCTCAACCAGAAGAAATGAGACCAAGCAGGCCCCTTATGGTGGCCGGGCACGACGATTTGAGGGCAACAATGTCTGCGTCAAGCGCAACGGCTGCCCACAATGGGGACAGCGCAGCTGCCAATCAGAGGGCGAAGCATTTTGGGCATCTTGCTGGCAATCGCCGGATTGGGTTATTTGCTGGACAGCTTTGGCATCTTCCTCATGCCTCAACATGAAACCATTTTTGCTCAGATCATGCAGCCGCCTGTCATCATTGGCGAACTCGCCTTCACGCTCTATCTGCTGGTCAAAGGCGTCAGAAC
>JBNKLQ010000230.1:0-9853 GCA_050292445.1 Promineifilaceae bacterium (SeqCode)
TTCAATTTGATCTGGAGCCGTTGCCGACGCAGGTGGCCCCCATCGCCTTGCCGGGAGAATCAACCCCGATTCCGGTGACGTTTACGCCCATGCCAGAAACGGCCGTATCCTCCAACCAGCTTGCTCAATCGGGTTTGCTTGATACGCTACCCGCCACCAGCACCCCTTTACCCATTCCTACCAACACCCCTGTCACCCCCACATCCACTCCCACGCCTACGCCTACCGAAACGCCCGTCGGCCCCACGCCACCGGTCATTAAACCGTTGGGGCAATACAGCCTCAGCGAAGTCATTCCTTTTCAGGCGTTCCCGGTGCCTGCCGGCAACAACGGCTGGGGGGTGCATTGGATACCCACTGTTAGCCAGGATCATGGTGTGGTAGATCGTTTTGTGGGTGAAGCGGTGCGCATGCATATTAAATGGGTCGTATTCCTCAACGAGGGCACCCAAATTGGGGACAACGATTATTTGGTGGAGAAGCTGGTAGCCAACGGCATCATGCCCGTGATGCGGCTTTACCGCTCTGGTGTGCTGCCCTACGACGGCAACATCGGTCCGATGGTGGCCCATTATCGGGCCAAGGGCGTTTACTACTTCCAGCTGTACAACGAGCCAAATGTGAATGGGGAAAACCATCAAGGGTTTGCCAATCCCAACCAGTATGCTAAGGCTTGGGCCAGTGCCGCGCGACAAGTGATTGCCAACGGGGGGTTCCCCGGTTTAGGCGCACTCAGCCCTGGTGGCGAATACAATCATTACGACTTTTTGGCGCGGACCTTGCAGGCCATCAAGTTCAATGGAGACGAGGCGCTGCTTAACCGCACTTGGCTGTCAGTGCACAACTATCATGGCGTACGCGCCTACGATGACCCTGGCGGTTTTCTGCTCTTCCGTAATTATAATGAGATTGTAGAAAGCAATATCGGCCGTTCCCTGCCTATGATTGGCACGGAAGGTGGCTCTTACAGTGCGGATCGCAACGTGGAATTGGAGCTGATCCGCTATCAATACACCTACATGCGCGATGCCGAACCGTACTTTTTGGCCTTTAGCTACTGGTTGCTGGCTAACAGCGAAGGTGGTGCGCATGACAGCACCTGGGAATGGCAAGCCCTCTTCCGCCCCGGCTTTGTCCATCCCGCCGTCACCGAATTCTTCTACAAAACCTCCCGCTAAATTTCATAACACTCCTTCTATCAAGTTCTTGTTTTTGTGCGGTGAAAATCTTATACTTCCTCTGTTAATTGTGCCAAAATTCACTACTTGGTTTAGATTTACTTTTACAAGTAAAACAAAATATAAATGGTTCACAAAGGATGGTATATTATGACACCACGTCGCATAGGCCTTTGCCTGCTAATTGCATTCATCGGAACTTTTACTACCAGCACAATTGTGAATAGCTTAAAGGAAAATTCTGAGGCAATGGTTTTTTTATACGGCGCGGAACGTGAGCAGTCTGAAGAGAAACATACTTCTGCGTTAATCTTGCCCACAATCATTACGGATCCGTTAGGGGACAGTAATGAGCAGGTTGATGTAATTGAAATAGCTGGAGCTTCTTCAGGAGCAGAATTACTCATGGAAGTTACGTTTAGTCCGGATACGGACATAGTAGCGTCTGAAGCTGGCGGCGCTATTCTTCTTGATCTCGATCAGAATTCAAGCACAGGCAAATCTGCGACGGAAATCTGGTTTGGATTATCTACGCAAGATGTTGGTTGTGAGTTTTTGCTTTCCCTTTACCCTGACCACGTAGAAGTTCGAGAGGCTGAAATGTCTACGATTGTGGCCACATTGCCAGTGACGCATACAGCTAATGCACTTTCATTTAGTGTACCTCTTAGTTTGCTGAACAATGATGAAGGACAAATAAATGCCGTCGCAATCATTGGAGATAAAGATGGGCCAACTGATTGGGCACCTGAGGTTGGCTATGGGACTATTACAGGTTCCTATCTGCATTTTGTTCCTGTTATTATGAAACCAGAATAATATAAAACGAGTTGGTTATTATATTGGTGCTTATTGAAAAGATCATGCTAACGTTGACTTTTTGCGAGACTAGCCACATATCAGTTTGAGCGAGAAAAGAAAAATAGGACACAGATTAACACAGATAGCCACTGAATTATGTTTTTTATCTGTGTAAACCAGTGTTCATCAGTGTCCAATTCCAAAAGTGATATGTAGCTAGTTTGCGAGATATTCACTAAGTTGCCATAGCTTTTGGGATAGTTCTTGGTTTTGCGCTGCTTCGGCCAGAGGGATTTCCTCTTTTTCGTTGAAATATTTGCCGTGGGTGGTGGCCAGTTCGGGCGCGGTGGCCAGCCAGATGGGGGCGACAGCGCCTTGCTTTGGCGTGTCCCAGCCGCGTTTGACCAGCTTCATGAGCCAGCCCAGCGGACCGCGCATGTTGCCCAGTTTGGTATTGATGACACCGGGGTGCACAGCATTAAGCGTGACGCCGCTGCCTTCTAGCTGTTGGGCTTCCAAAGGGAAGCACAACATGTTGCATAACTTGGTGTTGGCGTAGGTGCGCATGGGGTGGAAGTCATGGCCGTAGGGAGTTTTGTCGAGATCGACACGGCCGTTTCCATACAATCCCGCGCTAATATTCACAATTCGGGCCGGAGCACTCGCCTTGAGCCGGTCGCCCAACAATTGGTTGAGCATAAACGGGGCCAAGTGGTTCACCATGAAGCCTTGCTCTAAACCATCTGCGTTGATTTGTTTTTTAGTGGGCCACACCCCCGCATTGTTGATGAGGACGTGGATGCGCGGGTAGCGGTCCAGCAGTTCTTGAGCCAACTGGCGAGTAGTGGCAATCGTGCCTAAATCTCCCATAACCAGGTCAATCTGAGCGTCTGGGATCGTTTGGCGGATTTCTTGAACGGCCGTTTCGCCTCGACCCTTATCACGACTGACCAAAACCACCTGCGCCTGCTGTTCCGCCAACGCCTGCACTATGGCTTTGCCGATGCCTGTATTACCTCCTGTTACCACACGCACCCGATTTTTCATCTCAGTGGCTGCCATTGTTGCCTCTCTTTGCCTGAATGGATAGACTGTTTGCAGAAAAACTTTTATCTAGAATTAAATACTAGAATAATATTCTAGTCTTATTTTGGGAAAGTGCAACACATGGCAAAAACAGACAGACAAACTGCTACCGCTGCTCGTCAGGCCGCCATTTTAGAAGCCACGCTGGAACTGATTGGGGAAAAGGGGGTAACGGCCGTAACCATGAGCGATATTTGCGGCCGTTCCGGGGCCAGCGTGGGCAGTGTGTATCATCATTTCAAAGACCGGGAAGGCGTGCTGTATGCCCTGTACCGCGACTGTTTTGAAGATTGCTTTGACCAGCTGCGCACGGCCGTTCTTGCCACCACCACCGCACAGCAAGGTATTACAGCATTGGTGCACACTTATCTGGACTGGGTGGCGGCGAACCCCAGCCGCGCTACCTTCATTTACGAAGCATCGCAGGGCACGCTCCTGCGCAGTTACGCCGAAGAAATTGCTGCTTTTAAAAGCGCATTTTACGCAGACATTTTTGCCTGGATGCTGCCCTTTGTAGAGGCAGGCGAACTGCTGCGGCTGCCACCGTGGGCCTACGATGCCATCATGATGGGACCGGCCCACGAATTTGCCCGCCGCTGGCTGGGCGGGATGCAGGAATTATCAATGCCTGAAGCACAAACCATCATCGCTGAGGCTGTGTGGCGGGCAGTGCGGCTAGATTGATCGATAAAAATTAACTGCGGTGAAAATGCTTTTTTAGTAAACCCTGGAGTTAGCCAAGCAAATCTTTGCCCTGAAGTTCAGTTTCGAGATTGGTCCACAGCTTGTTAAACTGTTTAAGCCGTTTTTTGGCGGCCTTTTTAGCGGGTTTTGTGTGCATGCTGGCCACTGTTTTGGGCAGCCATGTGGTGTTGCTGCGGGCGCTGTCAATGATGGATTGCGTGGTACGGCCGTTTTCCTGCATCATTATTAGCGGCGTAAAATGGAACGCGGCCGTCAGCCCAATTTTGGCCAGTTTGTCGGCATCCCACAGCACCTGCGCCTCTAAATCTTTGAGCGGTTTTCTACGCCATAATCCCATGTGAGAGCGAATCGCTTTGGCCACATGTCCGATCTTCTTTTTGGGGAAATCGGTGGTCGGCAAGATTTCGTGAGCGACTTTAGCACCCTCCCTTGCGTGCCTGGCACCAGTTTCTTTGCGGATGTCGTGCAGCCAGGCGGCGGCTTCCACTACTTCGGCATCAGCTCCGGTAAGCTCCGCCAATTTGAGAGCCAGGGTGACAACGGCCGTTACGTGCTCCCATCGGTAATTAAACAGTGGATCGGTCGTGCCATATCGCTTCATGGCTTCTTCTTCCGTTGCTTGTTTCATCGCTTTTTTAATTGTTTTTCGCCAGGGCTGTTTCTTTTTAGATGATTTCTTGTTGGATTTAGGCATGGGGTCATTTTACCTCGCCCATTCGTTAATGCCCATTTTGAGTGGTAGAATTTGCGGCCGTAGGTCAATTTTACAAAATTGGCCAACTCTCAGCCTAAAGGAGACCCTATGGCAGCAATCGAGGTATCCAATCTTAGCAAATCTTTTTTTGTGCCAGTACGTGATGCGGGACTGAAGGCCGCTTTAGAAAGTCTGGTGAACCGTAAAACGCGGGAAGTCGAGGCGGTGAAAAACGTCTCATTTGCCATCGAACCGGGCGAAGTTGTTGGCTTTTTAGGGCCAAATGGCGCGGGCAAGACGACCACGCTCAAGATGCTGTCTGGCCTGTTGTATCCTACCCACGGCACCGCTTCTGTTTTGGGCTATACACCTTCTCAGCGCAACAAAAGCTACCTGCGCCAGATGACGCTCATTATGGGGAATCGGAATCAGCTGTTGTGGGACATCCCTGCGCTGGATTCGTTTGAGCTGAATCGGGCCATTTACCGCCTACCGGAAGATGAGTTCCATCGCACTCGCGACGAATTTATAGAGCTGCTGGACATGAAGGAGATTGTCACCAAACCGGTGCGCAATCTCTCTTTAGGTGAACGGATGAAGGTGGAGATTGCTGCCGCGCTGCTGCACAAGCCCAAGGCGCTCTTTCTGGACGAGCCGACGATTGGCCTGGACGTGACGATGCAGCGCCGCATCCGGGCTTTTGTGCGGGAGTACAACCAGCGTTACCAGGCCACGGTGCTGCTTACCAGCCATTACATGGCGGATGTAGAGGCGTTGTGCAAGCGGGTGATTGTGATTCATCACGGCCGTATTTTGTTTGATGGCGCGCTAAGTGAGTTGGTTGACCGCTTTAAAGCGCAAAAGCGGCTGGTCGTGACGGTAGAGCAGGGCATGGTGGATTTATCTCGATTTGGGGAGGTGGTGTCGCAGGAAGACGGCCGTATCACTCTGCAAGTGTCTAAAAAAGAAGCCCCGGCTATCACTGCCAGGCTGCTCAATGAGTTTCCTGTGTCCGATCTGCTAGTGGAAGACCCCTCCATCGAAGACGTGATTGAAGACGTTTTTGCCCAAAAAATCGACGCCGAGCCAGAATTGGCTGCGGCTTCGTGAGGCTGTCATGACGACGATGCCCAACACGCCAACTCGCTGGCAGGAAATCAGAACGCTCACTGATTTTTATCCCATCCAGATGAAATACGCTTCCATCATCACGGCGCAATATCCGATGGCGGCCATTTTGTGGCTGGTGAGCCTGGTGGTGGAACCTACCATTTACCTGGTGGTATGGGCCACCATTGCCCGCGAGCAGGGGGGCACCGTCGGTGGCTTTACGGCGGGAACATTTGCTGCTTACTACATTGCCTGGACGGCCGTTCGCGTCATGAACATCTCACTTACACCCTGGGCCTTTGAAGCGCGTGTACAGCGCGGTGAATGGTCGCCGATGCTGGTTCGGCCTATTCATCCCTTCCACCAGGATTTAGCCTTTTTCATCGGCATGAAAGTGCGCGACATCGCTTATCTCATTCCCATTATGGTCCTGCTGGTGCTTGCCTTCAGGCCGGAGCTAAACCCCAACTGGTGGCAGATGGTTGCCTTTGTAGTGGCCATCTTTACCGGCTTTGTGATGCGCTTTATCTGGCTCTGGTTTTTGGGATTGATTACGTTTTGGATCACGCGGATTAGCGCCGTGTTTGATCTCTACTTTGCCATTGAACTGCTGCTCTCTGGACGAGTGGTGCCCATTGACCTGCTGCCTGATTGGGCGCAGACCGTCTCTAACTGGCTGCCCTACCAATGGTCTTTTGGCTTTCCCATCGAGGTAATCTTGGGACGCTTGACGGTGCAGGAAACGTTGACCGGCTTTGGGATGCAGCTTGTGTGGGGCATTATAGGCTGGATTTTGATGATGCTTTTGTGGCGGCAGGGTGTGAAACGGTATTCGGCCGTTGGCGCTTGATTGGTTATCGGTTCACGGAGAAAAGATGAGCTACTTACGACTGCTTTGGATTTACTTCCGCGTGGGCTTCATGAATGAAGTGCAGTACCGGGTTAATTTTCTGGTACAGTTAGGCCAGTCGGCCATTGCCCTGGCCACGGGGCTGATTGTGCTGTCGTTGGTGTTTAGCTATACCGATAGCCTGAATGACTGGAGTCAGCCTGAGCTGCTTATTGTGATGGGCGTACACATCATGATTGGTGGTTTTGTGGCCATGTTGATCCAGCCCAACATGGTACGCCTGATGGATGACATCGGTCAGGGCACGCTGGATTACATGTTGACCAAGCCAGAAAATGCCCAGCTGCTGGTGAGCGTGCGTGAGCTGCGTTTTTGGCAGGTGGTGGATGTAATGGTGGGGGCTGTGGTGATTGGCTGGGGTATCAATGAACTGCATGCCAGTATGACTGTTTTGAGTGCGCTGGTTTTTACGTTTACGATTGTTTTGGGACTGTTTATTTTGTACAGCTTCTGGCTGATGCTGAGTTCGTTGGCGTTTTGGTTTATTCGCCTGTATGAAATTGTGCAGATTTTTCAGACGATGTACCAGGCGGGACGCTGGCCGGTGGGTATTTATCCCAGCTGGCTGCGCATCATTCTCACGTTTCTGGTGCCGGTGGCTTTTGCCGTAACGGTACCGGCGGAGGCGTTTACGGCACGATTGTCATTACCAACTTTGGGGCTGTCTGTGGGGTTAACGGCCGTTCTCTTCTTCGTCGCCAATCGTGTTTGGCGTTGGGGATTGAGCAATTATTCAGGTGCTTCTGCTTAATTGTTATCTTGTTTGGGGAAAAAACCAGGCAGGAGAATGGTAAAAGTGGTGCCCTTACCCAGTTTGCTTTTGACCTGGATGGTGCCGCGATGTGCTTCTACAATTTCTTTGACTAAGGTAAGCCCCAGCCCCGTACCTTTGTGCCGCCGTGCTGATCCACTTTCTACTTGATAAAATCGCTCAAAGATACGCTCAAGTTTATCTTCTGGGATGCCCTCTCCACTGTCGGCCACCTCAATATGCAAATCTTCCCCTACTGCCTTCAGGCGCAAGGTGATGCTGCCGCCCGCCGGGGTGAATTTGAAGGCATTCGATACCAGGTTGTCGAAAACTCGGCGTAGGTGCGTACTGTCACCATGGATCCAGGGAATTGGCTCCGCGATTTCAGCTTCAAGAGTAATTTCTAACTCCTCGGCACGCATACGGTAATCTGCCAATAGTGAATAGACGAGCATAGTTGTGTCAATCTCTTCACGGCGCAGTTCCTGGGTTTCGGCTGCCAGTAGGGCGGTGAGATCATCTACCAAATCGGTGAGCATCAACACCCGCCGCATAATGATTTCGCTGGATTGTTTCTGGTCCTCATTTAAGGGGCCTAAACTTTCACTGGCCAGAAGTTCTGCATGACCATAAATAATACCCAGCGGTGAGCGCAACTCGTGTGAAACGCTTTGGGTGAAGTTGTTTTTCATCATATCTAGTTCAGCCTGGCGATTTAAAGCAGCAGCCATAGCGGCTGCCCGTTGCTGTGTTTCAGCCAACATGCGCAGATTTTGGATGGCTGTCCCTACTTGTTGGCCTACAGATACAACTAAATCAAGGTCGCGCTGGCTGAAGAGGCGGGGTGACCGGTTCAAATTGAAAAGGGCCAACATGCCTAAACAATGATCCCGGGCTTGCAATGGCGCGCCGACAAAAGTGGTAACCCCGGCTTTAATCCATTTTTGCATCGCTTCTGGATGATTAGGATAGTCTGTGATCAAGATCGGTTCGCTGGTTCTGACAATTTGCCAGGCCAGGCCACGGGGCCGAGGCGCGGGACGTAAGTTCATCCAGCTAGGCACGTTATGCGGATAAAAGGTCATGATGTCGTTGTCAATGACGAGGCCAATCAAGCCACTGTCTGCCTTGATTAACTCAGCGACCATTTTAACGGTGCTGCCCAGGAGCGTAGGTAAATTTGGTGTGTTATTAAGTGTACGGCTGATTTCGCCAAGCTGTTGTTCGCGTTGTAAATTTTGTCTGGTTTGGACAAATAGGGTGATGGTATTAATGGCCAGGGCAATCATGTGTGCCAGGGTGTGCCCAGCATTGATCTGGCCACTATTTTCTGGCTGTATTTCATTCCAATATAGTGCAATACTACCCCCTGATTTACCCTGATTATCGATTAATGGAAAACTGGCAAGGGTAAGAAATCCTTCATTCTTAAAAATTTCACGCACTTCGCTGAAGGTGGGGTCTGTTTGCACATCTTCAATCCATAAGGGAGCCAGGCGAAAAAGCTGCTCAGTGCCAGGGGCACCCCTGAAGATATCGTTGATATAATCGGTGAAAGTTTGTGAGAGACCAGAAGAATAAGGACAGGTAAGCTTGTCATTCTCCTGATCGTAAATGAAAATCGCTAAGCGGTCTGGTTGTAGGGTGTTTTGCACGGCCGTTTCTATGCGTGGCCACAATGAAGGTAAATCGTGAACCCCTAAGAAGGACTCAGCGGCTTTAGTGAGGGCCGTTACCTGCTCAATGTTTTGGGGAGAGGCAGCAGACGACTGATCTTGGGTTGCTACTTGAGATCGTAATTGCTCTAACTCGCGGATCAACTCATCTTTGGTTTTGTTGTGATCATCCATTTGTCGATCTTGCACTTTTCGCCTGTCTGGGAAAATATACTTATGGAGGCGTTCCCTTAAAGGCAATGGCGCGCAGGCTAAACAAAGTTAGCTCCTGTGTGACAGCTCCCACTTGTTGATCTGGCTCAGGTATGGCCAGAAGCTGCAAAATCACTTCATCAAATGCCCCGGCAAATGCTTCGGCAACTCTGCGGCTGTTTTGCTCAGGAATAACACCTGCTTCGATTGCTTTGTCTAACGGCCGTTGCCACAGCCGTACCAAACGCTCCCGAAAAGCAAGTCGCTTTGCCTCCAGGGAAGGCACAGCGCCTACGCCTCCGACCAGCAGCAGTTGCACCACGGCTGGTTCATAAATAGCAATGTTCAGGTAGGCTTGAATGCCCCGCGACAGTTGTTGCGCCAAATCGCTGCGGCTGCGTACCGCCTGGTCAATTGTTTGCAGCAAAAAATCGGCCGTTTCCTCATAAAGGTGAACAAATAAAGTCTCCTTGTCAGGAAAATAAAAGTAAAATGTGCCGATGGCCACATCGGCGGCCTTTACAATATCGCGCACGGTGGCGGCATAATATCCTTTTTCGGCAAACACCTGAACGGCCGCTTGCATCATGGCCGTCCGTTTGGCATCCTTCTTTTGGCGCGTTTTTTCACTGCTGCGATAAGCCATACTGATTCAGGTATGTTCCTTAAAAGTACAGCGGACCCTATGATAGTCCGGAACTTATTCTGGTAGGATAGTGTGTTTTGCAAAAGTGCGTCAATATCCCTTTT
>JBNKLQ010000231.1:0-9782 GCA_050292445.1 Promineifilaceae bacterium (SeqCode)
CATCTTTTCATGCAGCGCTCTGGCCAGGTCGTTCTGATCAATGGTGTACGATTGGGCCATGTAGAATTCAAAGTTGGCCATCAGGTCCTCACCGGTCAGTTCGCGCATCTGTGGCTGGGAAAGCGTCCAGGAACCGATGACCGGTATATTGAAGCCAACTTTGTCCATACTTTTGATAATGTTAGCCAGGGCCGGGGCCAGGGCGTAGGTAAAGATTGCCTGGGCACCGGCGTCACGGGCGGCCTGCACCTGCGCAGTTATATCGGTGTCGGTTTCGTCAAGATTTTGAATGGTCACCAACTCGATGCCTAATTGGGGTGCTTCTTTGACCACATCATCCTGTCCGGCCTGACCATAACCGGAGGTACTGGCTAACAAGGCCACTTTGGTCCAACCCTGATCGTGAGCATAGGATAAAACAGTATCGGTCTGATGCACGTCAGGCATGGAGATGCGGAAGATAAAACTTTCCGGATTAGGATATTGCTCGGTAATCTTGGTGGCAGTTGAAATAGGTACAACCAGAGGCACACCTGCCTCTTGAACCTGCTGTGAAAAACCCAACGTCACGCCGCTGTTGACCGCGCCAATGATGCCAAGAACCTGGTCCTGCTCGATCATGCGTGTGACGTTTTCCTGGCCTGTTTCGGCTTTGGTGGCGTCGTCATAAATGGCGCAGCCGACCAACTGGCCGTTGTAACCCCCGTTGAGGTTATATTCGTAGATGGCAATCTGGAACCCGCGCGATTGGTTCACACCGTAATCGGCCGTGCCGCCGGTAATCGAGCCATCCATGCCAAGTTTGATGTCGCTCTCGATTGTGGTGCAGTCAATGTCCACTTCAGAGCTAGCCGCCGCAGGCTGTTCTTCCTGGGCCGTTTCTGCCGGCTGCTCCGCGTCGGTTGCTGTAGGTTCAGCCTCCGTGCCGGGTCGCGCACCACATGCAGTGAGCAATAACACCATGAAGGTAATCAAACCCAAGGTAATAAACCGAATGTTGCTGAATTTACTGCGCATTTTCTTTTCCTCCTCGTATAACATAATAGACAGGACTATAAACTTTATAAGCCCCGGTGGAATTTAATTAGCTACAACTGTACGAGGAATGCGGCTCTCCAAGCAATCGTTCGACGACCTAATTGGGGAACTATATTGAGGGAGATACTGAGCAGAAAAGAACTAGTTCTAGGGTAAAACAAGTAGGGGAGCAGACTTCGTTTGGGAAAAATTATGATCCAAAGAGATAAGCGGGGATGTTAAATAAGAACCCTTTGTCCGGATCCGGGATGATGCCTCCCATCAGCCACAGATAGACGAAGAAGCCATAAAATAAGGCCAATGCGACAAGGGCAATACGACGCCACAACGGTGGTTGCAGCTCGTCCGGCAGCAGCGTCGTGTTGACGCGCAGGATATGCAAAGCGCTGATTACAAAAACGATCCCGGCCATGTTGGCGCTAAATTGGAGCAGGATGATGGGTTGGCTGAAACGCAGAGCCAGCAGCCCCCAACCAACGATGACAGCCAGAATGGGGTAATAGACATAGCGCACATCACCGCCCCGCCAGTTACGGAGGCGGTGACTGCTTGCCCACAAAATATCGGTCAGGGCGCGTACCATGCCTTCCATGATGTCCAGTTGGGTTTTAAACAGGACCCAGGCACCCATCAGGGCAACTGCAAAAGCCAGTATTGCCTGGCCGGATGCGGTCATGGCGTTGGCCAGTTCTGCGGCCACCGCTAGGCCGCGAATGTCTTGTCCCGGCTCAATGAACGAGGTGTAGAGAACGGCCGTTAACCCCATGCCCAGCGTCACACCCACAAAGAAAATAAACCATTGGTCAATGGCCACAATACGCCACCACCCTTTCCAATATTGCCGGGACTGGGGTGAGATTTCAAATATGCTGCCGACATGAGCCAGTTTCACCCGCTTGCGACCCAAAGCTGCCGGGATAAAGCCAGCCACGCTTCCCATACCAAACCCCTTATCGCGTGCCCAACTAGAGGCCATTAAATTGACGACACCGCCTGCACCCGAGTAAGCAGCAAACGCCCCAATGAGAAACCAATCAGCCCCGGCCGGGAAGAAATTAAAGGTGCGCGTCTGCAAGTTAAAACCAACAAAGCCCACAGCAGCCTCTAGCCATTTACCAGGGGCAGTATAGAGCAGGCAAAACAATATCAACCCGCCAAAGATAAACACCAACAAAATCCAGTTGAAAATTTCCAGAGTACGCTCGATACGTTGGCCAAGAATGAGGATCAATACGCACATCAAAAATGTACCGACAGCAATCCAATACACGGTGTTTGCATCTACATTACCGGGCAGGCGGCCCACAAACAGGTAAAAGATGGCTCCGGCTGAGGCACCCGCCCAACCGGGCCAGCCCACTTGAAAAAAGTAAAAGAGAGCATACACCCAGGCCCAAAAACGTGCGCCCGGACGCGTCCGCATGAAGCCGATCAGCGCCGGTTCACCGGTGTACATGGTATAGCGGATCAACTCAGTGTTCAGTACGGTTTGCAAAAACGCGGCCACTGTGGTGACCCACAACAACGAAAGGCCATATTTGATAAATGTGGCCGGACCCAACAACCATTCGCCACTGCCAATGGCCAACCCCAAGATCACAATACCTGGGCCAATGATACCCAGAATGTTCATCCCACCTAGTGTCGGCGGTTTAGGTAGGTCGGCAATCTGCCACGGTTCCAGCCCGGATTGCGCTTCCACCGGGATTCGATTGGTGCTATTTTCAGATGTCATAAGGCTGCTTGAAAAGATATTCCATAGGCTCAAGAATACATCTGGTGTTTCGCAGCAATTGTTAACTGTTGGCTTATTTAAGCCGCGAAACACTAGTTACGTCGATCTTGGCGGGCCAATTTTGCGGCCTCGTGTCGGCTGGCAACATGCAATTTTTGCAAAACCGAACGCACATGAGCTTTGACGGTATAGAGGCTAATGGTTAATTGGTTGGCGATTTCGCGGTCGCTCAAGCCACCGGCGATCAACATTAATACCTCTCGCTCCCGGTCACTGAGCAAATCAATACTCTTTTCTTTGGCGGCAGGGTCAGAATTTTCAGGTTTGAGACGACGGAACTCCTCGATAATGCGTGTTGCCAGCGTTGGACTGAGTGCCGCCAGACCCTGAAATGTAGAATGCACCATATCAGCCAACTGCTTGCCACGGATGGTTTTAAGCAGATAGCCCTGTGCCCCAAAGCGGATAGCCTCAAACAACTTATCATCCTCGTCGTGTGCGCTGAGCATGACAATCCGTGCCTCAGGCTGCTCTTGCTTGATCAGCCGCGTCGCTTCAATGCCATCTGTGCCGGGCATGGTGACATCCATCAAAATCACGTCGGGCCGCAGGGTGCGGGCCAACACCTGGGCTTCCAGCCCATCGCTGGCCTCGCCTACCACCTCCATATCTGGTTGGCTGTTCAATACGCCGACAATACCCTCTCGAAACAAAGCGTGATCGTCGGCCAATAAAATACGAATTTTGCCCATCCCCTCAATCCTCCTTATCCAGCGGCCAGGTTACGGTGACACACGTCCCCTGCCCCGGCGCAGAACGTATTGATAACTGTCCATCTAATCGTTCCGCACGGGTTCGCATGATGCTCAAACCGAAATGTTCGCGTCTATCCGACGGTAACTGTTCCGTATTAAACCCGAGGCCATCGTCTTGCACGCGCAGTTCACCTTGCGCCCCTTCAACCGTACAAGTAAGCGTCACCTGCCGGGCCTCTCCATGCCGGACAGCGTTAAGCAGTGCTTCGCGGGCAATTCCCACCAGATGTTCTGCATGGTTAGCTTTCAATCGCGGCCACAGCCCGTTCATGACGAGGGATATATCCAGCGGCATTTCCTGGGTAAACTGAGCCACCATTTTTTGCAGCGCAGTCTCCAGCAAGGTAAATGAGGGTGGCATCTCGCGTAGATCAGAAATGAAGCGGCGGATTTCGAAGGAGGCACGTTCCAACACGTCACATTGCCGGGCCAACTGCTGGGCCATATCGGGTAGGTCATGCGCTAATGCCTGCGTTTCCAATTGATCGGCTTGTAAGTGTAAATAGCCCAGGGTTTGTAACAAACCATCGTGCAGTTCGGCTCCGATCCAGGTTCGCTCCTGCAGAGCAGCCACCTGTTCCGTTTGCTGGCGGATTTCCTGCACGAGCCTGGCATTTTCCACGCCGATACCAATCTGCTGGCCGATGGAAGTCAGGAAGGTAATCTCTTCTGCCGTGAAGGTGTGTGGCTGGTGGGTCATTACGTCGAGCACACCGACCACCTTCTCATGGATGGTGATAGGAATAGCGACCAGGCTGCGTAAACCTTCTTGTCTTGCCGCTGCTTTCACGTGAACTTGCGTCCCCACGTCCGCCAGATCGTTTAAGACAAGGGTTTGGCCGATAAGGGCCGCCTGACCGGTAGCACCTTCCCCCCGCCGAATAATCTGCACCTGCTCACGCATGGATTCGGACATCCCCCTGGCTACTGCCAGATGTAGATCGCCGGAAGCCTCATCCACCAGCCACAGTCCGCCTGTTTCCAAACCCAACACCTGCAGGTATTGCTCTAAAGCAGTACGTAGGACTTCTTGCAGCTCGTGAGAATGACTGGCGGCGCTGACTACCTGTGAAAGTGCGGCGAACTGGCGGGTGCGGCGGGCCACACGCGCTTCTAATTCGGCTGCCCGGCGGGCCAGCTGTTCACGAGATTGGCGCAGTTCCAGCCGCATTGCCTCAAAGCTTTCGGCCAGTTCAGTGAAATCATTACTTTCGCGGAGCGTGATCGGTGTATCCAAATCGCCCGCAGCAATACGATAATTGATGCGCACCAGTTCTTCAAGAGGTCTAGCGATTAATTCTTCGGTAAACCAAAGGCCAATGAGGAGAAAGCAGGTCGTGCTGATGAATAAGGCTGCATAGAGCCCTCGTGCCATACCCAGACTGTCGGCCCGACGCAATTGAATAAGACGAACCGCATCGTCCAGCGCCGTTTGAAGCGCCTGTATGGCAAAAGGGTCATCGTTGGACATACGCCAGGTTTCCAGGCTAGAGAGAACATGCTGAAGTGCTACGGCCGACGCGGGGTCTTTCTCCACGTCCAGATTCAAAGGTGAGTTGTTTGGGCGTGATAGCTCACCTCCGTCCAATAACAAACGGATGTCACCTTCCAACACCGATGAGGATAGGGCATCTGGCTCATCCAAATTGCCTCTTAAGTCGTTAAGCAGCGTAATTTTGGCAGTGTCTTGAGTGATCTGGTTATTGATCCAGAAACTAACGGTGAGCGTAATTAAGATGAGTGCGGAGATGCCGAAGAAAAAGATGAAGCCAGTGCGGGTGCGAATAGCGGTGGGGGGAAATATATTGTGGGTCCAGCCCAAGATGCTGTGCGTTTTCACCATCAAAGCACTCTTTGAGTTTGAAAGATGGACGAGTAAAAGTCATTGTAACATTGATAAGGGATGGTAACAAACGGCACTTTCGCTGCAAAAGTTGGGCAGTGCTGCAGAAGCAGTTTGAAAAACGAGGCGAACGGAAATCGGTGAAAAACTGCTTGCCGATTACCGCTCACCGGTTACGGAAAACTAAAACCAGCGTCCGGCAAAGCGCTGCTCCTGCCACGGATCCGCTTCATTGTGGTAGCCAGCCTTCTCCCAGAAGCCCAGCTGATCATCGGCTCGGAATTCCAGACCGCGCAGCCATTTGCCACCTTTCCACAAGTAAGCCGATTTTGGCTCGCTACGATCCGCAAATGCACCAATGACGCCACGCAGGGGCCAACCGTGCTCTAGCGTCAGCGGCTTGCCATCAAAATGAGTGGCCAGCAAGAAATTATTCTGCATCACCAGCTCAATGGGCGTGTTGGTGGTATACCCCACCTCGCAATGCTGAATCACGTATTTCGCCTCCGGCTTCGGCTTAATAAAGCCTTCATCGACCAGCGTTTTTAACGAGACCCCTTCCCAATCCGTGTCAAACTTGGACCAGCGAGTCACGCAGTGAATATCCAGGGTTAGTTTGGTACGGGGCAGCTTGTTAAACGCTTCCCAATCCCAAACGACTTCTTCTTCCACCGCGCCAAACACGCGCAAATCCCAGCTAGCTAAATCAGTGTTGGGCGTAGGGCCATAATGCAGCACCGGGAATTTCTGCGTCAGCGACTGCCCAGGTGGCAGCCGATTCATCTCTCGCACCTTCGCTTCTTCTTCGCGTCGTCCAAAAACTTTGTTAAACATGCGGGGTCTCCTTAAATTGAGTATCTTCACCATTTCTCTGGAAACTGTTTTGTGGGTTTTTAATCCAGATACAAGTTTCCGGGGAAATTAGCACAGTTGATTATCGGTTTATAAGTTCCAGTATAGCAAATAGAGCAAGTGTACAAACTGGTTCTTACATCCACCTTACCAGGGTGTAAGCATTTTGTTAGAATTGGCATCCTGAGATTCGCTTCGCTGTAGAATCGCAATCTTTGAACGGCTTAAACAAAATTTCACCGCAAAGGACGCACAGCACGCAAAGTTTTTCTTTGCGCACTTCGCACGCTTTGCGGTTCAACCAATCAGGAGTTTGGATAATGGCAACTAGCCAGGCAGCAGTTTACCGTGAACGGCCGTTCCTCGCCGTCTCGTTGACCCATTTTTTTGTTGATGTGTTGAATAACGGCCGTAACCTGCTAGTTGCGCTCTTGGCAGTGAGTTTAGGCTTGACCAACGCCCAGGTAGGCATCGCCCTGCTGCTGTACAACGTAGGCAACGCCCTGTCCCAACCGCTGTTTGGCTGGCTGGCCGACCGCATCGGGGCGCGCCTGTTGGTGACTGGTGGGTTGGGCTGGATGATCATCTTTTACGCCATCGCCTCGCTGGCTGGCGAGTGGCCTGCGCTCATTGCTCTAACCGTGGCCAGCATTGGTTCCGGCGCATTTCATCCCACAGGCACGATGGTCGCCAGCCGCACCAGCGTCACTTACCGCAGCCGGATCACGGCGCTCTTTTTTATGGCCGGGCAAATTGGGTTATTTCTGGGGCCGGTGCTGGCGGGCATGATGCTGGATGCATACGGCCGTCCCGGTTACATCCTCCTGCCCATTTTGGCCCTGACGGCAGTTGCCAGCAGTTGGCGCTGGCTGATTGATGCACCCGATGTTCATAAAAAAGCTGAGGCTACCGTAGTGGTTGTGCCAGAAACGGCCGTTCCCCATCCACCCCATTTTCGGCGGCGCATCTTTGTCCTGTCACTCATCATTCTGGCCAGCAGCACCGCCAGCATTGCCATCATCACCTTCACCCCCATCCTCTTCACTGAACAAGGCTACGATCAATCCCTCATCGGCTGGCTGTCTGGGTTGATTATGATGGGATCGGCCGTGGGCGGCGTGGTTGGCGGCACCTTGGGAGACCGGATTGAAGGCAAATGGGTCATTTTGCTGGGGTTGATCGGCTCCATCCTGCCTTACTACTTTTTTGTCCCAGCCAGCGTGCCCTGGCAAGCTATTTTGTTGCTGCTGGCCGGATTTTTTGGCGGAATGCCCCACACCATCCTGGTGATCATGGTACAATCGTTACTACCGAAACAACAAGCAATGGCGTCTGGGTTGGCACTGGGTTTTATGTTTTTTAGCGGTGCCGTAGGCAGCTACTTTGTTGGGCTGATTGCCGACCGCATCGGCCTGGGCACAACTCTGCAAGGGTTGGCACTGCTCCCTCTCATCGTCGTTTTTATCGCTATCTGGCTGCCCAGTCAGACGCAAAAATAGGTGATTATGGATATTTGGCATGAGTTCCATGGGCCAAACGCTGGCTACATCCTGGAACTTTACGAAAAGTATCAACAAGACCCCGACTCGGTGGATGCCGCCACGCGGGCGCAATTTGAAAAGTGGCCGCCTCCAGCAGAGGTTTTGCAAAATGGGCATGGGGTGCGCGAAACGGCCGTTTCCCAAACTCCTGCCTTCCAACCTGAAAAAATCATGGGGGCAGTCAATCTGGCGCAAAGCATCCGCAAATTTGGCCACATGGCCAGCCAGATCGATCCGCTGGGCCTGTTCAATCCGCCCGGCGATCCCGATCTGGAGCTGGAAACCCACAACATCAGCGAAGCTGATTTGGCAGCGCTGCCCGCCAGCCTGATTGGTGGCCCGGCAGCGAACCACGCCGCCGACGCCAAAGAGGCCATCGACGCGCTGCGGCAGATCTACTCCGCCAGCATCGGCTTCGACTACGCCCATGTACGCGTGCCGGAAGAGCGCCAATGGCTGCAAGAAATGGTGGAAACGCGTCGCTTCCGGCCGCCCACGACGCCCATCGACAACCATGCCCTGCTTGGCCGTCTCACCGAAGTGGAAACGTTTGAGCTGTTTTTGCACCGCATCTTTCCTGGCAAAACGCGCTTTTCCATCGAGGGGCTAGACATGATGGTGCCGATGCTGGATGAAATCATCGGTGGCGCGGCTGAGGCAGAGGTGTTTAATGTGCTCATTGGCATGGCGCACCGGGGGCGATTAAACGTGTTAGCCCATATTTTGAAACGGCCGTATCAAGAAATCCTCACCCAGTTCAAAGACCCCGCCCAGCACAATCGCTACGAAGGGCGCAACTATCGCGGCTGGACCGGTGATGTGAAGTACCACGCCGGAGCAGACCGAAAAATTGATTTTGAAGCAGACGACATCATTGATCTGGTCATCAAAATGACGCCTAATCCCAGCCATTTGGAGCATGTCAATCCGGTGGTTGTAGGCATGGCGCGCGCGGCTGGCACGCTGGTCAACGAACCGGGCAAGCCACAGTTTAACCATTCCATCACGCTGCCCATTCTCATTCATGGGGACGCCGCTTTTTCTGGGCAGGGGATTGTGGCTGAAACATTGAACATGCACCGGCTGCCCGGCTATCGCGTGGGCGGTACGATTCATATCATCGCCAACAACCAGATTGGTTTTACCACCAACTACTGGGCCAGCCGCAGCACGCGCTACGCCAGCGATCTGGCCAAAGGATTCAAAATTCCCATCGTGCATGTGAATGCCGACGACCCGGAGGCGTGTATTGAGGTGGCCAGATTGGCCATCGCTTACCGGCAACGCTTCCAGGAAGATTTTCTCATCGATTTGGTCGGCTACCGGCGGTATGGCCACAATGAGGGGGACGAACCGCGCTTTACCCAGCCGCGCATGTACCGGGCCGTGGACCAACTGCCGACGGTGCGGGAAAAGTGGGCCAGCACGTTGATTGGGCGCGGAGAGATTGATGAATCTGAGCCGGAAAAGCAAATCGAAGCCAAGATGGGGCATCTGCAGGAAATTTACGAGTCGTTAAAAGTTGAAGAGATTGCCGACACGCTGGAACCGCAAGCAGAACTGCCTCCCAAGGGTGCGGCAAAAGAGGTGGCAACGGCCGTTTCTGCCCAAACCCTCCGTGAACTCAACCTCGCCGCACTAGAAACGCCCGATGATTTCAACCTCAACCCCAAGCTGGCCCGCGCTATAAAAAAGCGCCGCTCCGCCCTGGATGACGCCAACAAACGCAGCATCGATTGGGCCACGGCCGAAGATTTAGCCCTGGCATCTATCCTGGCCGACGGCACCGCCATTCGCCTGACGGGGGAAGATGTGGAGCGCGGCACGTTTAGCCACCGCCATGCCTTGTTACGCGATGGGGAAAACGGCCGTGTCACCCAGGTCTCCTTCCACAACGTCCCCTCCTTCGTCTATGCCCTGGACGAGCAGGTAGATGTCCCCAGCATCGGCCCTATTCG
>JBNKLQ010000232.1:0-9663 GCA_050292445.1 Promineifilaceae bacterium (SeqCode)
AATCAATGACCGTTATTAATAGCTAATTCGCCAACCAGATTGATTAACTTTTATCCGCTCCTGCATTTACCAATCGTGGATCCAAGGCATCGCGCAGGCCATCTCCCAGTAAATTAAACGCTAAAACTGTAAGAGAAATGGCGACACCGGGTACAAAAACCAGGTGGGGTGCACTGAAAAGCTGGTTGCGCTCAGAACCAAGCATGGTACCCCATTCCGGTGTTGGTGGTTGGGCACCTAAACCAAGGAAAGACAAAGCGGCCGTATCCAAAATAGCTGTGCCAATGCCCAACGTCACCAATACAATAAGAGGCGGAATCGCATTGGGCAGAATACGACCAAATAATATTTGAGCATGGCTGGCGCCTAAAGCACGGGAGGCTTCAACATACTCTGCTTCCCGCACGCTTAATACAGTGGCTCTAACTACACGTGCATAGCCCGGAGTACTAACGACAGCAATAGCTAACATAGCATTTGTTAAACTAGGCCCTAAAACAAACACTAAAGCAATAGCCAATAAGAAAAAAGGAAAGGCTAGAATAACATCCATAAGACGCATAATGACATTATCAATCCATCCACCTGCATAACCAGCAATAGAACCAAGTGTTACCCCAATGATCACGGCCACAGTTACAACCGTAAAACCGATTCGCAGTGAGATACGGGTGCCAAAAAGCATACGGCTAAAGACATCACGTACATTGCCATCAATACCCATAATGTGTTGCGGCTGATCGTTAGGACAGCCAAAAAGATGAATACAAGGTGCGTCTCGTTTACGCACATCTTCTACACCAATAAGCACCTGATTTGGTTCATAAGGCGCAATATAAGGTGCAAAAAGTGCTAATAAAAACAGTAAACATAGAATGCTTAGTCCAACGATTGCAGAACGCTGGCGAAAAAGTCGTCTAAGTGTTAAACGCCAAAGACTGTTTGCCTTATAATCGCCAATGTCAGCGATATTGTCATCAAATATCTCAGCTACTGTGTTGGTTGTATTCATGATTAATTTTTCTTAAAGATAGCGGGAAAAACCCAAAATTATCTATTTCAGTTTAGCCTGATTCTTGGATCGAGGAAAGCATATGATAGATCGACAAGCAGGTTGAAAAGCACATAGACAAAAGCAATCACAACGACCAGACCTTGAACAATTGGAAAATCCCGGGCTGTAATTGCCTGAAACATGCTTAGACCAACACCAGCTAGCCCAAAAATGGTTTCTGTAAGTACAGCTCCGCCTAAGATTCCACCCAATTGAAGCCCGACAATTGTTACTACAGGTATTAGCGCATTGCGAAATGCATGTTTAAAAATGATTTGATAACGTGTAAGCCCTTTTGCCCGGGCCGTACGCACATAATCTAAGCCCAATACTTCTAGCATGCTCGATCGTGTTATTCGGGCAATGATTGACATAGGAATTGTGCTAAGTGCAACAGCTGGCAAAATCAGATGCTTCAGGGCATCACCAAGAATTACCCAATTGCGGGTAATGATTGAATTAAAAATATAAAGATTTGCCAGAAATTCATAGACGAGAAACCGGGAGCTTTCACTTTCTACTTGCATATCAAAAAACTCATAAAATGGCGTGGCTGACAAACCCGCAGAAATTCGACCGGAAGGGGGGAGTTGGAATGGTGTATCTTTCAAAAATACAGCGAAAATGTAAATCAGCATAAGGCCCAAAAAAAAGACAGGAACTGATACGCCAATATTCGCGCCAACCATTGTCACAACGTCAATGATAGAATTGCGCTTAACGGCCGAAATAATGCCCGCTGGAATACCTATAAGAACAGCAATTAGCATGGCTGATAATCCCAATTCGATAGTTATAGGCAAGCGTTCAATCAAAATGATTGAAACAGGTCGCCCATAGCGAATTGAATTGCCTAAATCGCCTTTAAGTAAGTTCTGCAAGTAAATGCCAAACTGAACGTGTATCGGTTGATCCAGACCAAAATCACGGGCAAATTGGTCACAAACTTCTTCTGTAGCTTTTTCTCCCAAAATTGCTCTACATGGATCCCCAGGTATTATGCGCGCCAGAATAAACGTAACAGTAATAATGGCCAATAATACTGGAATAGCCAACAGTATCCGGCGAATGGTATATTGGATCATTAGTCAATTCCTGTAGATGTGAAGAATGCGGAATTGTGAAGTTTTTAAGTAAACAATTCCGCATTCTTATTCTTTATAACAAGGTAATGGCTATTGCCAACCTATTCTGAACTTGTGCCTACTCATCAGTGGCAGGTGCGTTCATTAGGCTACCCCATAGGCTACCGAAGTAATTGAATGCACCCGTGTTACCGGTGTGGTATTCATTGGCGGCATCAATACCTGCTGCCCATGAAGCAATGACATCATTTGCATCGAAATGCGAGCCATCATGGAACGTAACGCCTTCACGTAGATGACAGGTCCAAACCGTTGAGTCCTCATTCGCATCACAAGATGTGGCCAATCGTGGTTCGACATTACCTGAATCAATTGCATACCCCAGCAACGGTTCTACAACCTGTTGGCAAGGTGCCAAAGATTCACCGTCTGTTTCATCAGCGCAGTAGAGGCTGATTGGCTCGGCATTTTGCATATAGACGAAGGTGTCTTTACCTGGATTTGCTTGGGCAAAAAGAGGCGCGCCAAAGGGGCGGAAGTGTGCGTTTTCTACAGTAGCTAGCGCTGCTGAGGCTGAGGCGCCATTCGCAATCGGTACCATTGGAACCAAGTCACGAATGGCGTTGTTTGCTGCTGCATACAATGGTTCGGCTTGGGCTGGATCACCAATTTGTGCTGCTTCTTCTAAAATTTCATAGATTTCGGCGTAGGGTTCGCCAAATTGTGTTTGTGCCCGACCAAAATGGAAGTCTAGGAAGTTGGTGACATGCGGATAATCAGCACCCCAGCCTAACAAGTAGGGGCCATCCAACTCTTGGGCATAAGCAGCTTCAATGAAGGCACCGGATTCCATGACAACCACTTCAGCATCGATTCCTAGATTGTCCAATAATTGGGTCTGGAACTCGACGGCAACCAAACTGGGTTCTGGTAGGTAACCACGGAAAACATCACGATAGTAGATAGATGTTGTAAAACGAACACCGTTATCGTCGCGAGGGAATCCTGCTTCGTCCAAGAGTGCATTTGCTGCATCAGCATCAAAATCATACCAAGTGTCACCTGCGCAGCCATTTTCAATTGAGCAGGGTGTGAAATATTCAGCAACTGTGGAACCGTCAGCGTAGAAATTATCTACGATGCGCTGCCGATCGATGCCCATTCCTACAGCCCGGCGCACATCAGCATTATCCCAAGGTGCATGGGTGTTGGTAAAAGCCAGGTAAAGGACATTGGGGTTGGTAACTGGGATGAATTGGAGATTTGGATCATCTTGTACAATTTGATAATCATCCGGGCTGAGGTTGGTGATTTGATCAACCGTTCCTGATTGCAGTTCTAGCAATCTTGAGGCACCTTCTGTTGCCCAACGGAAGACCAGGGTTGAGTATGGCGCTGCTTCACCCCAGTAGTCGTCATTACGTTCAAATGTAACACTTTCACCTGCGGCCCATTCAACCAGTTTCCACGGGCCTGTACCAATGGGCTGCCGCAACAGGTCGCCTGTGCCACCGGTTTCAGCGATCCATTCAGCGGGTTGAATGCCAAATGGGGTAAAGGCGGCTTTCGCGGGGAATGCCGGGTCAGGGCTACACATGGTGAAGACGACCGTGTATTCGTCAACAGCATCGATGGAGCTGATTTGACCACCGTAGTCGCAGTTTTCTGCGGCTACAGACGTTGGCTCGAATTCCATCATCTCTTCTTCAGCCATGTCTTCTTCAGCCATGTCTTCTTCGGCCATGTCTTCTTCGGCCATGTCTTCTTCAGCCATGTCTTCTTCAGCCATATCTTCTTCGGTAGTGGCAGCCGTATCATCGGCGACCGGTTCCTCGTCTGTGGTTTCGCCACCGCCGCCACAGGCGACGATGAACATACTGAGGGCGAGGAAAAGGACAATTAAAATGGTCCATTTACGGGTGCTTTTCATTTTCTCCTCCTTAATTGAGAATTTGAAATAAGGTTGTTGCGATGTTTGCCAGAATGCGAGGTATTTCGTGAGGGACTCAATGGTAGCATGGCTTTATGTTGTTGACAAACAACTTTAATAAAAGGATATTTTAGTGACACTTTAGGGACAACTGTAGCATATATTACGCTTTTTTTGTTTTTTTATCTGGTGGAGGGATGGATTTATACGGCCGTTAAACCTAACAAATACCGCCAACAAAACTGTTTAGCCGTGCCCGATGTTTTTGAGCGTATCGCTCAAACTTATTGCCCTCAAACCATTTAATCCAGGTATTTGCTGCGTACTTTATCGCTTCAGGTAATAAACCCTTTTCAGCTTTGCACAAAGTTCTATGGGATTGATAACCTCGAATTGTTGCTCGGATCAAATCATCATCTAAAACGTAATCATCTGTGGCTGTGCAGATCGCCATTATTGTGACGGCCAAATCAACCAAGAATAGATTCTCGGCTGCTTCTTCAAAATCTAAAATGGCCATAATTTTTTCTTGATCAGAGCTTACCAAGGCATTGCCTAAATGAAAGTCACCGTGAATGATTCCCCTGGGTAGATCGTGAGAAAAGATAACGGAATAAACACCAGAAATCTCGGGATTCATTAAGCTGTTGGCATTTGGATGAGGTAATTTTGTAACAGCTGTGTGAAAAACAGACAGCTTTTGGCCAAACTCAAACGCTAGTTTCATATTCATTTTAGTTGGAACGATTCCATCGATTTTTCTAGAAATGACTGCTTGCAGACCCTGGTTATTGTAGATGTGAGTGCCACTCGCGCTGCGTAAATAGTTTGGGGATGTGATGTTTAAACTTAAAAGCTGTTGCTGGATAGCAATGTCATTTTCAATATTTACGGCCGTTTGACCCACCAAAAATTTAACGACAAATACATCCTCCACCGTTTCGACGAAGTAGTTATGATTGGATATGCCTTGTTTGATAGGAGAAATTATTGTTGGCTGACTAAGGTCAAAAAAGGACAATATTTGCGGGATTATCTTTGTTTCTTGGTCCATTTTTATGCTGACTGGTGTTCGTGGATTCGGTTTGCATCACGGCCGTATTTTAACAACCATTAATCATTATCACCACGCTAGCGTAATCGTCTACTCGATTTTCTGCTGGAATCGCGGAGGCGTAAACGCCCCCGCTATATTTGTAAGGCCCTGCGGGCCTGATATTCAGCCTGGCAAGGGCTTTCAATTTTGTAGCCGGAGGGCTTCAGCCTCCGGCAGGCATGAATACGCGATGTACTCAGCTAGCACCCAACATTTTGTAACCATCTCACTGCTGCTATAATCGCACACATGAACAATCGTGAGGTTGCCAAGATTTTTGCAGACGTGGCCGATATGCTGGCCATTCGCGGCGATATTATCCACCGCGTGCTGTCTTACCGGCGCGCGGCCGAAGCCATTCAGGAGTTGGGCCGCGACATTAACCAGGTGTACGCAGCGGGCGAGCTAACCGACATCCCCGGCATTGGCAAAACGCTGGCCGAAAAAATTGAAGAGATGCTCACCACGGGTGAGCTAACGTTTTATGAGAAGCTGTCCCAAGAAATTCCACCGACATTGGTAGAAATGCTCAAGGTCGATGGCCTGGGTCCCAAGCGGGTGAAGCAGGTGTACGAGACGCTGGGCATCACCACGCTGGCAGAGCTGGATGCGGCGGCTAAGGCTGGCAAGCTGCGCGAGCTTCCCAAAATGGGGGCCAAATCCGAGGCCAAGTTGGTGAAAGCCATCGAAGCGCTGGCCCGGCATGGCGATGATCGCACGCCGATTGGCGAGGCGTGGCCGCTGGCGCAGGAGATTTTGGCCGAGTTGGAACAGCTGCCCGGTGTAGTGAAAACGGCCGTTGCCGGTTCTCTCCGCCGCATGAAAGAAAGCATAGGGGATGTGGATCTGCTTGTAGCCGCCGATGAAGCTGCGCCCATCATGGACTATTTCGTGAATATGCCCCGAGTGGAATCTGTTTCCGGGCATGGACCGACCAAATCTAGTGTGGTGCTGTTGAATGGAATGCAGGTTGATTTGCGCGTGCTGCCCGCCGAGCGCTGGGGCACGCTGCTTTCCTACTTTACTGGCAGCAAAGACCACAACGTGCGCCTGCGCGAATTGGCGCTCAAGCAAGGGCTGAGCCTCAACGAACACGCCTTTACGCCCACGGATGGCGGCGACGAAATCCTCTGTGCCAGCGAGGAAGCACTGTACCAGGTGCTCAACCTGCCGTACATCTTGCCCACGCTGCGCGAAGATCGCGGCGAGATTGAGGCGGCGCAAAAAGGTGAACTGCCCGATGTGATCCAAATTGAGCAAATTGTAGCCGATTTGCACATGCACTCCACCTGGTCCGACGGCAAAATGACAATTTTGGAAATGGCTCAGGCGGCCCAGGCACGAGGTTTGCAGTACATCGTTATTTCCGACCATTCGCAAAGTTTGGGCATTGCCAACGGCCTAACGCCGGAGCGATTGTGGCAGCAGGCCGAAGAGATTGCTTCGGCCAATGAAAAAATGGGGCCAGAGTTCCGTATCTTGCACGGCACGGAGATGGAGATCAAGGCAGATGGCTCGCTGGATTTTGACGATGAGGTGTTGGCAAAGCTGGATTTGGTCATTGCTAGCCTACATGTGAGTCTGACCCAGCCGCGTGAACAGGTGATGGCACGCATCATGAATGCGTTGCACAATCCGCATGTGGATATGATTGCCCATCCCACCGGCCGCTTACTGCCAGACCGGCCAGGGGCGGATTTGGATATGGAGTTAATGTTGGAGACGGCCGTTTCCACCCGCACCATCATCGAAATCAATGCCAGCCCTTATCGACTGGACCTGCGCGACAGCCACGTTCGCCGTGCCGTCGAGCTGGGCGTGACGCTGGCCATCAACACCGACGCTCACCACGTGGATCATTTTGACCTGCTGCATTACGGCGTAGCCACCGCCCAACGCGGCTGGGCAACCGCCGAGCAAATTGTTAATACGTGGCCATTGGAAAAACTGCTGGCATTCCTTGACGAAAAAAGGAAATAAATAATCAAAGATTTCGCAGATTTGAAAGATTTTTTATCGGTATAATCTGCGCAATCTGTTGATAAAGTTCTTTTTGGTATTGGCTTGTACAGGTTAGGATTAGGATATTGTTATGGATACAGGAACGACGGCCATCATTCGCCAGGCGCTAGTTGGGTTAGATGAAGAAACATTGCAACTGCTGCGGCGGGTCGCCAAGCGCATGGAATATCCCCCCAATACCACACTGTGCCATCAAGGTGAAGTGGAGCATGTTTTTTACGTGGTGGTTAAGGGCAATGTGGCCGTCATTCGCGTGTTAGAGGATGGCGAGGAGCGCATTCTGAACATGGTGGGCAAAAATGGCTACTTTGGCGAGATGGGCCTTATTGACGATTCACCGCGTGCCGCTAATTGTGTCACCATTTCTCCCACCACCGTGCTTGAGGTAACTGAAGAAGCGTTCGATGAGTTTGTCAAAAATAGTCCGCCGCTGGCCAATTTGCTGCTGCAACGCATTTTGTCCAATGCCCGCAATCTGGATCGCATTTACATTGAAGATTTGCAGAACAAAAACGAGGCGCTGGAAAAAGCATATACCGATTTGAAGGCCGCCCAGGCTAAACTGGTGCAGCAAGAGCGGCTGCAGCGTGAGCTGGAACTGGCAGCGCAGGTGCAGCGCAATCTGTTGCAGCAAGACCTGCCCCAATTTCCCGACTATGGCTTTGCCGCTTACCTTGAACCGGCGCGCCAGGTTGGGGGGGATTTTTACGATGTGTTGGAAATTGACGAGGAACACGTCGGTGTGCTCATTGCTGACGTGGCCGATAAGGGCTTTCATGCCGCCCTGTTCATGGCCGTGACGCGCACCCTCTTTTTGCGCGAGGGGCAGCAGTCGCTCTCCCCGGCGGAGGTGGCCCTCGCGGTCCACAAAGGGATGTTTGACATTGCCAACAATGATGAGGTCTTTTTGACGGCGTTTTACGGCGTGCTGCACCGGCCTACAGGCAAATTGACCTATATTCGGGCGGCGCACGAACGGCCGTTGCTCATCCGCCCCGGTCGTGAAGTGATGTCCCTGCCCGGCGGCGACCGCTTCCTGGGCATGATGCCCGATTTGACGCTGACCGAAGAAACAATTGACCTGGAATCGGGCGACCGGCTGATCATGTTTAGCGACGGCGTACCGGATGCCGTTAACGAAGCGGAACAAGGCTATTCCAACCAGCAGTTGGCCGCTGCCGTGGCTGCTTGCGAGCAAAAAACGGCCGCTCAAATTGTGACCCACATCGTCCAAGATGTGGCTCAATGGCAGGGCAAGGCCGATCCGTTTGATGATTTAACTTTATTGGTTTTAGAAGCGAAATAGATGGCTAGATACCAAATTCCCCAAGACCCTAGAGATTCTAAGCGAAAAGATTCGCCAGAGAAACGACCGCGCCGCCTGCGTCAAGATAGCCAGGAGCCCATCCCCTGGCGCTGGCTGGGCCTGGGCGTGTTGGTCACCATTGTCAGCATTGCCATTGCCCTGGCGCTGGTTAACGCGCTGCTGGACCGGCCCCCGCTGGAAGCAGCACCCATCGAGCCGACGTTGATTATATTGACAGCGCCACCCAGCCCGATTCCTTCGCCGACCTCGCCGCTGCCTACGCCCAGCCCGATTCCCACCTTCACGCCGATACCCACGCCGGATACGGCCGTTGCGCCCCCAGAAGTTACGGTTGGCTATTATGCACAGGTGGCCAACACCGATGGCTTTGGCATCAATTTGCGCGGCGGTCCCAGCACCAGCAATGCCATTATTACGCTTGTGGATGAGGGTGCGTTGGTTTTGGTCATCGGCGGGCCAGAAGTGGATGAGGCCAACGACCGGCTCTGGTGGCAGCTTCAGCTCGACGACGGCACGGAAGGCTGGGCGGTTGGGGAATTTTTGGTGCCTGCGGCTGGGCCGTAGTTAATTGTGAATGGGGAATAGGGAATGGTGAGTTTTTAACGGCCGTAAAACATCAACTGTTATGTTTGCCTTCGCAGGCATCCAGAGATGAACGGTACAAATCTAATGGATTCCCGCCTGCGCGGGAATGACAAGCGGCCGTTCTTAGATCATGTCAGTTTGTGGCAATTGTGGCTGTGGGTGGGGAAACGGCCGTAGCTGGTTGAGGAAGACCAAAATGAACATTGAGAAATTAGCAATTTTTCACAGACAAATATTGCTAAACACATGGGAATTAGTTGAGGAAGCAAATTTGCTGTTTAACAACGGATATTATGCCAGAGCATATTCTTTAGCGCACCTAGCTCTTGAGGAGAATGCAAAGCTAACTGTCTTAACATTTCTTTCAATTGATATATTACATGGAAAAGAAATAAAATCTGATGAGTTAAAGAAGACACGTTGATTTCATACTGGAAGCATACACCTGAGTCATACCCACCGGAGTCATTGAATCTAAAAAAATTCCCCTTGAGTTACATTTTTAATTACCTTTAATTTGGTATGTTACAAGCCATACTTTGGAAATTTTTTGTTCCCCCCCTG
>JBNKLQ010000233.1:0-9664 GCA_050292445.1 Promineifilaceae bacterium (SeqCode)
CATCAGAGTGCCAACTGCCTGACGGTAAGATGACCTTCAGTGCTCTTATGGGCGGTATGACAAAGGTGAGCCTTCTACAGTTTAGAAGTAGAAGTGTGTAAGGAATTATTTTAAATAACTCAAATAAAAAAAGTCAAGGCAAAAACATTAACCAATTAAAGAAAGCGCGATATTCACAATGTCTTTCAGGACCTGCGGATCCGGCTTCGTTTTTGCCAGGGCATTCAGCCCTACCAAGGTGCTATATAAGTGGCGTGCCATTGCTCTAGGTTCAGGCACGCTCGTTAGCGCTTCAGCAGTTTGAGTAGCAACCAATGATTGATAAAATATCTCTTCAATTTCTGTACGGTATCCCGTCACAAGGTGAGCAACATCAGTATCGTGCTTCGCCATCTCAATCATCGAGTTTGCTAAAAAACATCCCCTACAAAGATCATCTACCAAAATATTATCAAGTGCCGACTGGAAGATTTTTTCAATCGTTTGCCTACTGTAACCAAAAGCATCGACTGCACTTTGTAACCATTGTATTTGCCATTGTTGATACAAGGCCAATGCAGATATATAAAGCGAATGTTTGTCTTCAAAAGTATTATAAAGACTGCTACGGCTGATACCTAATTTATTAACTAAATCCTGGATAGATGTCGCTTCATACCCATTCATCCAGAAAATGTCCTGCGCTTTTGCTATTATCTTTTCTTGATCAAACTCAATTTTTCGCGCCATATCATTTTATATAAACAGGAATCATTTTCCGCTCATTGGGTACAAGTATGCCATATCTGGAATGATAAGTCCAATATTTAAAGGATCTACCCTCTGTGTCGTATTCTAAAACACTCTCCAAACTTAAAACTTTTCACTTCTCCCTTTTCACTCCCCACCCTCCCCTTGTGAGAATCCCCATTCCGAGGGAAAATAGCCGCAATGAAAGAAATCCAGAGTTTCGCCCAGACATTGATTGATAATGTAGAAAAGGTCATCATTGGCAAACGGCCGTCTCTAGAGCTGCTCGTCGTCTCCATCCTGTGTGAGGGACACACGCTGCTGGAAGACGTGCCCGGCGTAGGCAAGACGATGCTAGCGCGAGCCTTTGCCCTCAGTTTGGGCATCCAGTTTAAACGGCTGCAATGCACCCCGGACCTGCTGCCCAACGATGTGACCGGCGTCTCCATTTTCGACCAGCAAAAGCAGGGCTTTACTTTTGTGCCCGGTCCCGTTTTCAGCAACATTTTGCTGGCCGATGAGATCAACCGGGCCACGCCGCGCACCCAGTCGGCGCTGCTGGAGGCAATGGGCGAGCGGCAGGTGACGGTGGACGGGGTAACGCATGAGTTGGAACGGCCGTTTTTTGTCATGGCCACCCAAAACCCCGTCGAGTACGAAGGCACCTTCCCCCTGCCCGAAGCCCAGCTGGACCGCTTCTTCATGAAGCTGAGCCTGGGCTACCTGGACGAAGCCACCGAGAGCCAGATGTTGCTCAATTTGGGCCGAGCACATCCCATCGAAAGCTTAACCCAGGTGGTGGACGGCAACGAGCTGCCCCGGCTGGCGCGGCAAGTGTGGGACGTGCATGTCGATGAAACCGTGCGCGATTACATCATTCGGCTGGTATTTGCCACCCGGCGACACAAAGACCTCATTTTGGGGGCCAGCCCGCGTGGCAGCCACGCCCTCTACCGGGGCATTCAAGCCTACGCCGCCCTGCAAGGCCGCGACTACACGCTGCCTGACGACGTGAAAAAATTGGCCCCCGCTATTCTTTCTCACCGCTGCCTGCTTCATCCCGAAAGCGCCCTGCGCGGTCACACCCACGTTGGCATCCTCAAAGAGATTATGGAGGCCACGCCATTAGACATTGGTGAATTGGAATAAATAGAGACTGGAGATTAGAGATTGGAGATTGCATAATATTCTTAATCTCCAATCTCCAGTCTCCAATCTCCCATAAAAATGGGAAATTTTTCCGCTTTAATCCTCATCCTCCTGCTGCTCGCCTTTTATTTGCGGGTCGATTTTATTTTCTACGTGATTTACGTCAGCGTGGGCATTTACGCCTGGGGACGCTGGCTCCTGCCCCGTACCATCAAAAACTTACACAGCAAACGCCATTACGACAGCCACGCCTTTTGGGGCGAAAAAGTGCCGGTGACCATCCAACTAACCAACAAGGGACGCCTGCCCATTCCCTGGATTCAGGTGCAGGAGAGTGTGGCTATCCAGCTTAAAACGGGTGAACCGCTGCACCAGGTGGTGTCTCTTGGACGAGGCGAAACAACCGAATTCAACTACAAGATCATTGCCCGTCGCCGGGGATATTACCAGCTTGGCCCGCTGCGGCTCACCACCGGCGATCTATTTGGTATCCATCCTGAACTGGTGGCCTTTTTGCCCGCCGATTACCTCACCATCTACCCACGCCTGACGCCCTTAACCCAGCTGGGTCTGCCCTCCCGCCTGCCGTTTGGCACCATCGCCAGCCACCAGCGCCTGTTTGAAGACCCCGCCCGCCCGATGGGCATCCGCGACTTCCGCTCTGGAGACACGATTCGGCAGATTAACTGGAAGGCCAGCGCCCATACCCGCCAGCTGATGGTCAAGACGTTCCAACCAGCCATTTCGTTGGAAACGGCCGTACTCCTCAATCTGCACACCCCTGACTACACCTTTGGCAACCGGCAAGACCTTGCCGAATGGGCCATCGAAGTGGCGGCCTCGCTGGCGGCCCATCTGGTGAACCAGCGGCAAGGTGTCGGCCTTATCACCAACGGGATTGACCCGCTGGCCAGCCAACAGCATGGCTTCGATGAAGCCACCGGACGGCTGCTGCGCCCCAGCCACGAACGCATCCAGGCTAACCCCAAAGCATTCATTCCCGCCGCCATTCCACCGCGAAACGGCCGTCCCCACCTCATCAAAATTTTGGAGCGACTGGCCCGCATCGAGGCCGAAGAAACCGTTTCTTTTGCGGAATGGGCCAGCACCGCCTGCCTGCATTTGAACTGGGGCGTCACCATTTTGGCCATTACCGCCAACGGCAGCGAAGTGGTTTGCCAAAGCCTGCACCGGCTGGTGCGCGCCGGATTTAATCCTATCCTCATTGCCGTCGAGCCAGTGTACAATTTTGGCCTGGTTCGGCAGCGCGCCCGACAGCTAGGCTTTGCCGCCTATAACGTCCATACACCGCACGATTTGGACCGCTGGCGACGGCCGTACAACGTGGGGGCCACCCCATGAGCCTGAAAGCTGCCGAGAAAAAACCAGACGATTCTAACCAAGAAACGATCCTCTCCATTGATGATCCCCGGCTGGCCTTCATCACCAACAAATGGTCCCGCACCATCGTACAGCCGTTGCTCATCAGCGTACTCATAACCGCTTTGCTCTCTGCCATCCTTGTCTTTGCCGAACTGGTGACTGACATTGTTTGGCTGCCGTTCAGCTTCTTTCTCTTTTTTGTCTCCGTGGAAGGCTGCTACACAACCCTTTGGCTGCAACAGCCAGAGCGGCGGCTGCTAAACCACACCGCCTACCGCGCTGCGGAGCTGCTGCTGCTGGCCCTGCTGCTGCGCGCCTTTGCCTGGACCGTCACCAACAGTTGGCCCAATCTGGCCGACATCCCGGAATTGTTGCGTTTCCCCCAAGCTATCTTTCTGGATGCACCCTTTATTTTCATTGGTATTCTGATGCTGATGGCCTGGGACCGGACCACCCGGCTGAGTGAGACGTTTACCGCGTTGTCCATCGATCAGGCTGAAGTGTATTACTATTCCCAACCAACCAACCAGCGTATTTCCAGCGACAAGCCGGTGCGCACCAATCGCGGAGAAATTGTCTTCTCGTTTTTCCGACAGTGGATTGGCGGCGCACTCATCCTGGCGCTTTTAACGTCGCTGAGTAATTTTGACGTGGTCGAAATTTATCGTGGCAGCAGTCTGGCGCTGGCCAGGTTGGGTCTACGGCCGGAACTGCTTCTTTTTCTGCTGCTCTACTTTTTGGCTGGATTTACGCTGCTGAGCCAGGCGCAGCTGGCGGCCATGAACGCCCGCTGGCTTATTAACGGGGCCACGCGCCGGGGCCGGGTGGAACGCAGCTGGCACCGCTACACGATTTGGCTTTTGGGGGGTATTGCCCTGCTGGCTGCTTTTTTGCCCCTGGGCTCAACGTTTGCCATCAGCAATCTTTTGCAAACAATTTTTATGGTGTTCAGTGCAGTCGCTTCATTTATCGTGTCGCTATTTTCCACTCTGCTGGCTATTCTATTGTCCCTCTTTACTGGCAATCCGGCCCCAGAAACGGCCGAACCGCTCATCCAACCCACGCTGTCTCCCCTCCCTACGCCCACCGCCACACCCATTCCGTCCGCCTTACCACCTCAAACGGTGGACACGGGCCTCATCGTCAGTTCGCTTTTTTGGGCGGTGGCCATTGTGATGAGCATTACGGCCGTTAGCTTTTTCTTACGGGAACGAGGAATTAAGGTGAATACGGCCGTTGTCCAATCCTTTTGGCAACAGTTGTGGCATTGGTTGCAAACCACCTGGCGCGGGGCTGGCCACCAAGTGCGGGATTTACGGCAAGCGGTACGCACGCGCTTGCAGCGAGAACCAAAAGAAAATGAAGAAAACAAACCGCCCTGGCGCTTCATTCGCATCAACGCCCTCTCGCCCCGGGAGCAAATCCGCTACTTTTACCTGTCCACTGTCAAACGGGCTGCCGACAAGGGCGTGCCCCGCCAACAGGCCGAGACGCCGCTGGAGTTTGCCCGTGACCTAAAAGAAAGTTGGCCGGATGCCGAAGAAGATGTCGATATTTTGACCGATGCGTTTTTAGAAGCGCGCTACGGCCGTTCCCCCATCGAGAAAGAAGATGTGAACCCCGTTAAAAAAAGGTGGCGTCAGGTGAAGTCTAGTCTGCGCCGCCGCTCAGAATCGTCTCACTAAGTTGGCCTCATTGCCCACTTCATGATAAAAAAGCACGTTTTGATTATTGCCCATTACAATTCTTATGATTCTGCCTGATGCGTAAAACGTGATGCGTGACAAAAAATCACGTTTCACGCATCACGTTTCACTTTTTCTCTGCACTTCTACATCTCAGCGTTAAGTTCTTTAGGAGATTTTTTGACCATGCAGCTTGTCGAATGCGTACCAAATTTTAGCGAAGGCCGTGATGCAGCCGTTTATAATGAAATTGCCGACGCGATTCGTTCCGTACGGGCCGTTAACGTACTGGACGTCAGCGCCGATCCAGACCATAACCGCACCGTGATTACCTTTGTCGGCAAACCGGCCGATGTGGAAGAAGCCGCTTTTCGCGGCATCAGCAAAGCGGCCGAACGCATCAATTTAGATTATCACGAAGGCGAACATCCCCGCATTGGGGCCACGGACGTTTGCCCCTTCATTCCCATTCGCGGCGTGACCCTTGACGAATGCGTGGCGCTGGCCAACCGTCTGGGCCAACGCGTCGGTGAAGAGTTGGGCATGGCTGTTTATCTATATGGCAATGCAGCCACCCGGCCAGAACGGGAAAAGCTGTCTGATATTCGCAAAGGCCAGTACGAATTGTGGAAAGCCGAGGTAGAAACCAACCCGGCGCGACAGCCAGATTTTGGCCCGGCCAAAGCCCAAACATGGGGGGCAACGGTGATTGGGGTACGGCCGTTTCTCATCGCCTACAATCTTTACCTAAACACCAACAATGTGGAAATTGCAGATAGAATCTCAAGAGCCATTCGCTTCTCCAGCGGCGGGCTACGCTACGTGCAGGCCAAAGGGTTCCTGGTAGAAGGCCAGGCCCAGGTAAGCATGAACCTGGTTAATTTTGAGAAAACGGCCGTTTACCATGTGCAAGAAATGGTCCGTCGCGAAGCCGCTCACTACGGTCTCACCATCACTAAAGCTGAGCTGGTAGGCATGATTCCCCAAAAAGCCCTCATGGACAGCGCCAAATATTATTTGCAGCTGGATGACCTGGCTGACGACCAAATTTTGGAATATCGTCTGCACCAGGAGCAAGATGATGAAGACCCCACCCCCTATCCGTTTTTAGAAGCCGTAGCCTCGAACCGCCCCACACCGGGCGGCGGCTCCGTTGCCGCATTAGCCGGGGCGCTGGCTGCCAGTTTAGCCCACATGGTGGCTGGGCTTACCATTAATCGTAAAAAGTATGCTGAGGTGCAAGAGTCGGTTACGGCCGTTCAGGAAGAAGCCTCCGCCTTGTGCCAACAGCTCACCGATGCTATTAACGAAGACGCAGCCGCCTTTGATGCCGTCATGGCCGCCTTCCGCAGCAAAGAACTGCCTGAACATGAAAAGGAAATCCAAATACAGCAAGCCACCATTGGCGCAGGCGAAGTGCCGCTGCACGTAGCACGCCTGAGCTATCGGGCGGCACAGCTGGCGGCTAAGCTGGCCAAAGTGGGCAACATCAACGCCGTTACAGACGCCACGGCCGGAGTATTGCTGGCTCATGCAGCGGTGGAAACGGCCGCTCTCAACGTCAAAATAAATGCCTCCAACATCGAAAACAAGCAGCTAGTCACCAGCTGGCAAGAGGAACTGGCTACGCTGCAACAAGACTCAGCCGATCTGGTGCAAGAAATCAAAGCAGTGGCCCAGAAACGGGGGGGCTTTGCATGAGTTTGTTTGGGGATGGAGCACAACGTACCATAGTTGCGTGGGGAATACTCATCATTATTTTATTGCTCGGCGGTTGCCAGCCAACCGTGGCTGAATCCAACCCTGCCCAGCAACTGGCTGCAGCCGTGGAACTGGCACCGACGCCTACCTTGCAGCCAGCCCTGGCCCAGCCGGTGGTCGAATACAGTGAACCGCCGCCAGCAGCTGAGATGCCTTCGTTTTCTTTGGCCCGGCCAGAAGATGAGGTTGAGATTGTGGTGCAGGAAAATCAGGAGAATGTGGTGGCGGCAACGGCCGTTCCCAGCCCAACTCCCACCCAAATTCTGCCCACCGCCACACCCACGCCACCCAATCTGCGCTTCACCTCTCCCAACGAACATTACTGGTTTTGGCGTCCTGTTCATGAAGGGCAAACCAATTGGACCGACAAGGTGTACCCTTACGGCGGCACGCGTGGTGGCACCCTGCAACCGCATCACGGTGTCGAATTTTATGTCCCGGAAGGCACCCAGATTTTGGCCGTAGCTGACGGCACTATCGTCTACGCAGGCAGCGACAGCCAACAAGTTTTTGGCCCCCAACCCAATTTCTACGGCAATCTCGTCGTCATCGAGCACGACACCCGGCTAGATGGGCAGCCCGTCTACACACTTTACGGCCATTTGTCTGAGCCACAGGTGGTAGAAGGACAGCATGTGCTCATGCAGCAGCAAATTGCCTTGTCCGGGGCAACCGGCGTGGCCGAAGGGCCTCACCTTCATTTTGAAGTACGTGTCGGGGAAAACAGTTACACCAGCACCCGCAACCCACGCCTCTGGCTCTATCCCTTCCCAGATCGCGGCACGGTGGTAGGGCGTGTTATTACCTCGTCTGGAGAGGTATGGCATGAACTGGTCGTTTCGCTCACTTCAAGCGATGGTGTTAACCTGGGACACACCACCACCACCTATGCTGCAAGCAATGTCAACAGCGACCCGCTCTGGAACGAAACGTTTGCCTTTGATGATGTTGGGGGTGGCAGCTACAAAGCTGTGGTGCAAATTGGCGAGGAGCGCGTCACAGAGGAAATTGTGGTACAGCCCTACCAAACCACGTTCGTAGAAATCGTCATCGATCCGCCACCGCCAACACCTACGCCAAGTCCGGAGCCATAGTTGTACTTGTTAAAAGTTATTTAGTAATGCCCAGCCGCTTGGCAATGATTTTATCGAAGCGACGGTCGGGCAGATAGCGGGGGAGCAACCAACTGGTTAGCAATTTACGAGCCAGCACGTAGCGCGTTTTGGGCTTCTCTTTGGTAAGCGCTTCGTAAATGACTTCACTCACTTTTTCCACCGGGATACCATTTTTACCCTGGTTGACAAACACGCGCTTCATGCCATCCAGCATCCCTTTATAGGCAGTGTCATTGTACTGTGTGGTATCTAAATCTTGCGCCTTGTCCCAGATGGGCGTCTGCACCGATCCCGGCTCAATCACCACCACATCAATATTAAACAGCAGCAGCTCTCGCCGCAGTGCGTCTGACAGCGCTTCCAGCGCGTGTTTGGAGGCAGCGTATGGCCCCATGAACGGATACACAATTTTGCCGCTCACGGAGCTGATGTTGACAATACGCCCTGGTGGATGGCTGGCGTTGGGCATCGCTCCCAGCAAGGGCAAAAATTTCTGAGTCACATCCAGCAAGCCAAACAAATTGACTTCAAACTGCTGGCGAAATTCTTCCAAAGGCAGGTGCATTAGCGGACCAGCTACAGCAATACCGGCATTGTTGACTAATCCAGCCAGTCCATTACCGCCCACTTTTTCAGTGACTTGAGATACGGCCGTTGCCACCGCCACCCCATCCGTCACATCAAACAGCAAAGGCGTAAACTGCTCGCCCAACGCTGCCTGTACCCGATCCCCATCCGCCTGCTTACGGACGCTGCCAAACACATGGTAGCCACGCGCAATCAGATAGCGCGCCGCATCATAACCAATCCCCGATGAAGCCCCTGTAATAACGATATATTTCATGCGATTTGTCCCTGTCTCATCTAAAAAACAGAATCAAAAGATTTCGCAGTTTGAACGATTTAATAAAAATCTGGTTAATCTGCGAAATCTTTGACCCCATCTTGTTTCTTGAAATTATCCTACCCGCTTCGTTAACCAGTAGCCCAGCCCGGTTACAATCACGCCCAGTAACAATGCACCGACGCTCATAATGACGCCAATGTCGAACCAAAACTGTTCGGGGAAAAGGCGAATGAGCGAATCAGTATATAAAAAGGTCCAGCTGCCGGGCGGGAAGAGCAGTTCATGGAACTGCACAAAAAAGATGCTCCAGCCCACGCCAATGAAGAGAGCAATCGCTGCCAAAATGATAACGGTGGCCAGCCCACCCTGATAAATGGCCCGGTAGCCCACCGCGCGCAAGGCTGGTTGAGAAAGCAAAAAGGCTAAGCCAATGACAACGAGAACGGCCGTAATCCACCAAAGTGTGCGAATCCCATCCGTCAAATCCTTCACATCCAGCATGTGGATAATCTCTGCATCGTTGTACAACGGCTCGTCGGAATTGGGTAGGCGCAAATCTTCCAGCAGATAAATCACCTCTTCAGACGGCTCAGGCCGCTGCAAATAATCCAATGTCGCGTGAGCATATTCCAGCCGCTCTTCTGGCGTAAAACCGTATGAGTCTGGCGGAATACGGCCGTATTCAAAAGCAGGATAATCCCAGGCAATCACCGCCAAAATCATCCCCAATCCCAGAAAAAACGGCATGGCGACAATGATAATCCATCTAATTATGTTAAGTAGTGTTTTGTTTTCCAATTTCTTCTCCCTTTTTTCGGTAGGCGGTAATCCGTCATCGGTGCGCATTTTTTTACTGATTACCGTTGACCGATAACCGATAACCGATAACGGATCACTGCCCCAGACCGGGCAATCCCCCCACACCCTCACTCAGCAAATAGCGCAGCACCAGGCTGTCGATGATCGTTTCTACTGGGGCGCGTTCGTCGGTGAAA
>JBNKLQ010000234.1:0-9661 GCA_050292445.1 Promineifilaceae bacterium (SeqCode)
ATCACGATTATTAACCAGCCCGCGCCCACCGCCACGCCTGCCCCAACCAACACGCCGCAGCCGGGCGCACCTGCACCTACCAATGCACCCTTACCGACGGCCACGGCAACCGCTACGGCCGTTCCCGCCGCCGCCTTTCCCGAAACCGGGATTCCCCCCACAACAAACGTCACACCAATAACGGCCGTTCTGGCCCTGATTGCCGCCAGTTTGCCCGGCGCACTCTGGCTGTGGCGGCAGCGTCGCCGCACGCCTGGATGATTGATTGGCGCATTGTGCTGGGCGCTTTTAGTGGCGGCCTGGCGCTTACCTGCTGGCTGGAAAGTCGCCACCGCTCCATGCAATCTCAAAGAAGGATAGCGCGGTGGCTGCAAGGCACGGCCGTTTTGCTAATATTGATCACGGCCAGCTTGTTCACCTTTGCTCGTCTCAATCCATTGTGGTTGCAAACCACACCAACCAGAGCAGCGGCTCAAACGGCCGTTCAACCCACCACTCCGTCATCTACCTTACCCCCTCCCAGCGTGTTTATTATGACCACGCTTGCACCACCAACTAACAACACACCTGTGCCGCCTGAAAATGCGCCGGTAGAAGGAGCCTACTTGCATATTCCGGCGCTTGGTGTCTCACAACCTATTGTTGATCTGCCGCTGGAGAACGGCCGTTGGGATGTCTCATCGCTCGGAGAAAAAGTGGGGAGATTGGGCAGCACGGGTGCGTTTCCCGGCGACACGCTGGCCCCAGTCTTTGCTGGGCATATGACCTTCCCCACCTCGGCCACGCTGGAAACAGGTGCATTTGCCAACCTGCAATACGCCACCTACGGCACCGAACTAATTTACGAACTCGATGGGGAAGAAACGGCCTACACGGTAACAGAAATTAACCGGGTGGCCCCAGAAGAAGTAGAACGCCTCTATCTGGCAGACGGGAACAGTATTTTGTTGGTCACCTGTACCGATTGGGATGCAAACGGCCGTATCTACACCAACCGCCTGCTGGTCCGTGCCGTTCGTAAACAACCGTAAGGGTACATTTGGCAATAATTTTTGAGTTTACAGATTGGTCCAATCTCGCCTGGCTAAACGAATGGATCTTTAGCGGTGAACACGGCAAATTCTAGGGCTGGTTCAACGCCTGTTCAAAGAACTGAATCACCCGCGCTTCGTAAGCTTCCGAGTCCACCTTCCAACCACCAATATGCCCCGCCTCAGAGATTAGCCACAGTTCCTTTGGCTCTGTGGCATATTCCATAAAGTATTCCAGGCGATGCTGTTCAATTTCATCGCCGCTGCTAATTAGCAGTAACGGCCGTTCCCCCATCAATGGCAGCACATCCACCAAGGCCTGAGGGTCGTCCACACCTGTCTGATGGGGCAAAAATTGATAGTACATCAAGTCAAAGGGGGCATACAGCAACTCGTCCAACGTTTCGGGTGGAGGCCAATCCGCCAGGGCCGTAGCGCCGGGACCATCCGCCACCACTGCCTTCAGGTCAGAATTACCTGTTGCACCCATAATGGCCACCTGCGCCCCTAACGACCAGCCCAGGGCACCAATCTTATTTGGATCAACCTCTGGTCTGGTTTGCAAATAGGCAACTGCCGCGTGTACATCTTCTGCTTCTGGTCCACCAAATGGCACCACATCCCCCTCGCTGGTACCGTGACCGCGCAAATCCAACAGCAAGACCCCATACCCAGCCTGCGCCAGACCATCACCTAAGTCCAGCATCATGACTCGGGTAGACCCAATGCCGTGCAACAGTAACAGCGCCGCCCCATTTTTTGACGGCACGTACCATCCCGTTAAAGTCAAGCCATCGGCCGTTTTCAAGGAAACCTCTTCAAAATCCAGATCGTAGTCCGCTGGCGTTTCACAACAGATTGGCTGGTGTGGGGGATGGGCATGCGCTTTTGCCAGCAAATAAGGGTAGGCACCATATTGCAGAAACAAATAGCCAACCAGTGAAGCTACTAAAGCAAAAAGTAAGATGTTTCGCCAATAATGAGGCGTCCGTTTTTTGGCGTTTTCGTTCATTTCTTCTAATCGGCTAAGACCTGGCAGCCTACTTTTTTAGGATGATCAAGTACGTGCGCTGTGCTAGGCACTTGGCGTACCGCCCACAAAACGGCCGCATCACCACCCGCCGCCAACAGCATTAACGTGGCCCACATCACCAACAGCGGCTGCTGGAGCGCCACACCAAACAATCCTGGCAAGACACCCAGAAATAGGCCCGGCAACACCACCGAAATACGATACGCCGTTGTTTGCAGCGGCTCACGGCAGTGAGCGTAGGGGGCGAATCCTTGCCAACTAAAACCAAACTTAATGCGATTCAAGGGCACGCCGCCCACTAACCAAAAGCCAACAGCGTGTATCAGTTCATGTCCAATCAGGCTGAGGGCTAAGATCAAAATAATTGTCAGCATTCCACTAAACGATGTGTCTAAAAAAGCGGCAAAAGGCCACATCTTCCAGGTAACTTGATACGGTAGCCAAAACAACAAAAAGGCCAGCGGCAGCATCACAAAAGCCATCAAGTTAGCGTGCAGCATGGAAACGGTGGCTTCATAATCAATGGGAACAGCCGTTTCCACCTCAGCTCCCTTTGTTTTTGTTGCCTCTTCCGGCAGCGGCGGCAATGAAATGCGGGTTTTATCTTCACGGGTCAAGGCCTCATCAAAAAAAGCAATCAGCCGATGATTGTATTCTTCCGGCCGCTCGTGCCAGCCCTGAGCGTGTCGCGCTTCTGGAATTTGCCACAAGACGGCCGTGTCCACTTCACTCGCCAATCGATGCGCCATTGCCGCCTCAACACCCTCCCCAGTCGCAATCAGCAGCAGCGGCCGATCTTTGAGTTTGGCTGCTATCTCCCGATTTGCTGGCAATGGCTCATGCGCCCCAAACCATTGCACCGCCCGCCGAAAATATCGCTCCTGCCACAAGTTCAACCGTCCCAAAAGCGAATCAGCAAATGGCACATCATCCAGAGATGCTGGGCTGGGACCATCCACGGCAACAGCTCGGATAGCAACCGTTTGCGCCGCCGCTTGCAGGGCAAACAGCCCGCCAACCGACACGCCCATCACCCCAATACCAGCCGCATTTATCTCGGGTCGTTTACTAAGATAGGAAACGGCCGTGAGCACATCATCCACCCCCGCCTGGCTGCGCGTAAAACGCCGCCCGCCGCTGCTGCCATGTGCCCGCAAGTCGAACATCAACACGCCGTATCCAGCCTGCACCAACGCTTCCGCCTGGTGTGTCACCCCCAGCCGATTGCCACTATGCCCATGCAGCAAAATAACGGCCGCTTTGTTGCGCGAGGGAATGTACCAGCCAGCCAGCTTCACCCCATCCTGGCTGGTAAAGGTGACATCTTCATAGGTAACGCCCAGGTTAGTAGGGGTGAAATAGGAGACCCGCAAGCGAGGAGGTCGGGCAAAAATAAAGGCTGCGTATAACGGCCGTATCCCCAAATACATTATCAACAAAAAAACCAATATCTCTGGAAGCAACATGCCGTCATTCTAACCTAATCTAAGCCAAATGGCCGAAAGAGACATGACATTGTTCATTGACGCCGTCCATACTGCGCTGTATGATAGCGTGCATTAACAAACTACCAGCAAAAAATTTAGGTGCGCCCTCCGCCCGGATGCGCGGCGCACAGAGTTTGCTCTGTGGGGGAAGACCGGTGGCTTGTTTAAGGCAATAATGCCTTAAACTTGGAGTCCGGCACTGTCCCGCAACGGTAAGATAATTGTGAATCATGAATTGTGAATAATTAATTATTAACTATTTGCAATTCACAATTAACTATTATCAAGTCCGAGTACCCGCCTGACTTTTTGCTCGTAACCTTCGTGGACAAAGGTAAGCGAGTCACCAATGTTTATTTGCAAAATGGATGGCTCACCTTCGTGTGAGCTTTTTTGTTGTCTTCAGCCCAAAAGAACCCCAGGCAAATTGATGTTTCTGATGATCCTTCCTGTCTACGATCAAAAGATGCATCTTAGAGAAGGAGACAACAAATGAAACGATTTTTTACCCTTTTATTGCCGCTCATGCTTTTACTGGGCCTGGCTGCCTGTAGCGAGGATCTTCCCCCAGAACAGCCAACCAGTGAACCTGTCGCTGAGTCAGAAGAAACGGCCGAAACGGCTGAAGAGCCAGCAGAAACAGTGGCTGAACCCACCGAAGAAATAATAGCAGAGCCAACTGTAGAAGAACCCGAAGCAACGGCCGTTCCCACCGAAGAACCCATGGCCGAAGCTCCCACCAGCAACCTCACCGATGGCTGCGTAGAAAATTACGATGAATCTGTGGATTACTTTCCCCAGAAAACGGCCGTTACCCACGCTGATGGCTTCACCGTAGATTATTTCAACAATTACAAAGTCGTCACCGTCGCCGCCCCCTGGTTAGGTGCTGAAGATTCCGCCACCTACCTGCTGGTCCAGTGCGGCACCCCCACCCCTGAAGGGTTTGACGATGCCGTAACCATCGGAGTCCCCATCAACAGCTTTGTTTCCATGTCCACTACCTACCTGCCCTACCTGGACACCTTTGGCAAACTGGACACCCTGGTCGGGGTAGATTTTGGCTCGTTTGCCTACAATCCCACCGTGCAAGAAATGCTAGCTGCGAGTGAACTGGTTGAGCTGGGCAGTGGCGCTACCGTCAACGTGGAAGCGGCTCTGGAACTGGACCCCGACGTCATCATGACCTCTGCCAGCGGCTCGGCTGACTTCGACACCCATCCCAAGCTGGAAGAAGTGGGCCTAACCGTGGTGCTCAACGCCGATTACCTGGATGTCACCCCGCTGGGCCGCGCCGAATGGGGCAAATTCATCGCTGTCTTTTACAACGAAGAAGCCCAGGCAGAAGCCATGTTTAACGACATCGTCACCGAATACGAAGCCCTCACAGAGCTAACGGCCGATTTAACCGAACGCCCCACCGTTTTTGCCAACACGCCGTATGAAGGCACCTGGTACATGCCCGGTGGCCAAAGCTACACTGCCCAACTTTTTGACGTGGCCGGAGCCGACTACCTCTGGGGGGAGGATGAATCGACCAGCACGCTGTTCCTGGACTTTGAATCAGTCTTTGACCAGGCCGCTGAGGGTGACTATTGGCTCAATCTAGGCTTTGTCTTTTCCCTGGCCGACCTGCAAACCACCGATGAACGGTTTGCCGACTTTGCCGCTTTCCAAAACGGAACCGTCTACAACTATGATTTGCGCACCAACGAGTTTGGCGGCAACGACTTCTTTGAAAGCGCCGCCGCCAACCCGCAGCTGGTCCTGGCCGATCTGATTAAGATTTTCCATCCTGATCTGCTGCCGGACCATGAGCTGGTTTATTATCGAATTGTTGAATAATTTGTAGGGGCGACCCGGCGGGTCGCCCCTACGCTAACATCATGCAACACGTAACCACAGAAACACAAACGGCCGTATCCAATCCAAACCGCCAGGCAATGGCGATGGGGCTGCTCGTCCTGGCGCTGGTAGGCGTCTTTTTGGTCAGCCTATTTGTTGGCTCTGTGCGCATACCGCTGGATGAGATTTTAGGCATTCTGGTCGGTGTTACGCCCGCCAAAGAGACGTGGGCCACGATTGTATTGAAATTTCGGCTGCCCAAGGCGCTAACGGCCGTTCTTGCTGGTTCAGCCCTGAGCGTGAGCGGGTTGCAAATGCAAACCATGTTTCGCAATCCGCTGGCCGGGCCATTTGTGCTGGGCATCAACTCCGGGGCCAGTTTGGGCGTGGCCCTGGTGGTGCTTGCTGTGGGCACAACCGGCAGCACCTTACTGGCCGGGCTGGGGCTGCTCAGTGATTTTGGCATTGTGGTCGCCGCCAGCCTGGGCGCGGGATTGGTCCTCTTTCTGGTGCTGGGCGTCGCCCGCCGTGTAGAAACGATGACCCTGCTCATCCTGGGGCTGATGTTTGGCTACGCTACCAGCGCCCTGGTCAGCGTCCTGCTTTACTTCAGCATTGCCGAGCGGATTCAGGCGTACATCGCCTGGACCTTTGGCAGCTTTGGTGGTGTCACCTGGAGCCAGATGCAGGTAATGGCCCCCACGGTGCTGCTGGGGCTGATTATTGCCTGGCTGTCGGCCAAGCCGCTGAACGCCCTGCTGCTAGGAGAAACGTATGCCTACAGCTTAGGGCTGTCGGTACGGCGGGCCCGCATTGCGGTGCTGGTGAGCGCCTCGCTCATGGCCGGGGCCATCACCGCCTTTTGCGGTCCGATTGGTTTTGTCGGCATCGCAGTGCCCCATCTATGCCGCAGCCTGTTCGGCACTTCCAATCACCGGCTGCTCATTCCGGCCACCATTTTGCTGGGCGGCGTGGTCACGCTTGTGGCCGACCTCATCGCCCAAATGCCGGGCAGCCAAACCACGCTGCCGCTTAATGCCGTCACGGCGCTGATTGGCGCGCCGGTGGTCACCTGGGTCATTTTGCGGCAGCGCAACCTGCGCTCGTCGTTCGCGGGATAAAGAAAAATCCGCAGATTACACAGATTTCGATCTGCGTTCATCAGCGTTAATCTGCGTCCTATTTCTTAAGGAAACAAGTATGTCTGCATCAATTTTACGAACGGAAAATTTAACCATTGGCTACCCGATGCGCCGGGAAGCGCCTGTGGTGGTGACGGAAAACATCACTGTGGGGTTGCAGCCTGGGGAGTTGGTTTGCCTGCTGGGGCCAAACGGCGCGGGCAAAAGCACGCTGATGCGCACCCTGGCCGGGATGCAGCCGTCACTAAACGGCCGTATTCTGCTCAACCAGCAAGACCTCGCCAGCTTCAGCGCCAAGCAGCTGGCCCGTCATCTCAGCGTGGTGCTCACCGAGCCGATCAATGCCGGGATGCTGACCGCCTGGGATTTGGTCTCATTGGGACGGCATCCGTACACCAATTGGGCAGGCAAATTAACGGCGGTGGATGAAACGGCCATTACCCAAGCTATGGCCGCCGTGGGCGCAACACCATTGGCCCAACGCCACGTCAACACCCTTAGCGACGGCGAACGGCAAAAAATCATGATCGCCCGTGCCCTGGCCCAGGAACCAGACATTATGCTGTTGGATGAACCAACCGCCTTTCTGGATTTGCCACGCCGTGTGGAAATCATGCACATTTTGCGCCAGTTGGCACGCCAGGCGCAGTGCGCCATTCTGCTCTCCACGCACGATCTGGATTTGGCGCTGCGCAACGCGGATAAAATCTGGCTGATGCCCAAAGGTGGTGCGCTCCAGGTGGGCACACCGGAAGAGCTGGTGCTCAATGGCACCTTTGAAGCCGCTTTTCAGGCCGATGGGGTGCAGTTCGATCCGCAAACAGGCTCATTTAAGATGGCGGGACAGGCAGCGGGACAAGTTGATTTAGTCGGTGAGGGGCTTTCGGCCTTATGGACCCGGCGAGCGCTGGAGCGGGTTGGGTTTGCCGTGCATGAAGGGGCAAACGGGTCAGCCATGCGGATTCAGGTGTTGGCAGATGAGGATATGGGGGGAAACGGCCGTATCCAATGGCAGCTTATCAAACCTCAGCAAACCACCACCCATGCTTCCCTGGCTGAACTAGTCGATGATGTGCAACAGCAAGACTGATCAGGTACGACGCACTTGTAGCCAAGTTGTTCACCATAAAAATTTCGGACACAGATGAACACAGATTTTCACAGATAAAAAAATCTGTGTTCATCTGTGAAAATCTGTGTCCCATTTCTTTTTTACATCTCAGTCCAGTTGAGCGAACCAATCAAGAAGAGGCGCTGCCTGCTGATCATCCATCACAGTTTTTACTGCTTCATGATACTGCTGTAAATAATGCTGCAACGTCATTTCTGTCAGTCGAGAATGATTATTGAGCAGCAACCCTTTTACCCAATCCAGATTCGCCTCAACCATCGCCATATCCCCCAAACGCAAAGCGGCTTCAACATCGTTGCCAAATTCATGGTTGGTGTTATTTAGCAGCGCTGTAGGCATCTTGGCCAGCGCGGGCGAGGCATGCAGATGGGCTTCAATTGCTGACCGCTGCTCTATAAAGTGATCGTAAGCGTTCTCGTGTGCCCTGCTAGGCTTTTTCACTTTGCTCATGGCTGGCGTGGTTTGAATGAGCTTTTCTACAGTTTGGGGAACATCCGCCAATGTTTTGCCCAAAAAATGACCCGGAATTGAACGAGCAATTTGTTCAATCTGGTTAAATACCGCCCCACCAAAAGCGAGAGGTACATCCAGATCTACCAGCTTTTGGGCCAGCGGCAGCATGTGGGCGGCGGATGTCAGGGTTTGGGCAGCCAAGAGGACCAGCAAGGGCTTGATTTGTGCCACGGATGCTTCTAACCGATCCAGCGGCACGTTGGCTCCCAGATAGACCACGTCCCAGCCCTGGCGGCGCAGCATCAGGCTGATTATCAGCGGGGCAAAGGTGTGTAGCTCAGTGGGCGGGCAGGCAACGAGGATACGGCCGTTGCGCGTCGGCGCGGGCATGGCGACCAATAACGCTTCTAACTGGCGCAGCGCCAAAGCCGAGGCAAAATGTTCTTGCTGTACCGAAACGGTGCCTTCATACCAGCCTTTGCCAATATCTGTGAGGCCTTGCTGCAAAACCTGGTAGCAAACGGTTTCGATGGAAAAAAGGGCAAAAGCACGGGCCAGCAAATGCTGCGCCTGATATTCGTCAAAAGCCAGGCACGCTTCAATCCAGGCTTCGCGCAGTTCATCTACCTGCTCGCCCGTAATGTGGGGCAGGATTGGTTCAGAAACGACCGTTTCCATCGTCAACAAGGGATTCTGACCCTCGCTTTCCAGCTGCTGCCACAGCTCCACAGCGTGACTAATGCTCATGCCTTCTTCTTGCCGGGCAACCAGCCATTTCAACAAATCAATTTCATGCTGCGAATAAAGCCGGTGTCCGCCAGACGTCCGCTCTGGATTGGGCACGCCATAGCGACGCTCCCAGGCGCGCAGCGTGTCTGGTTTGAGGCCGGTTTCCTGCACAACAACTTTCATATTAAATGTGGGAAGATGATTACTTGGGGACATAAAATTTCCTAATCTTGGTTTTTTCTTGTTGGCAACGGTATGTTAACATGGATGTTAAGTTTTTGTCCACATTTATGCAATATCCAGACCCGAAGGGTTTTGATCCATATAATTTCAAACTACTGAAAGGCCAAACCCTTCGGGTCTTCGTCCGACGACGAGTATAATATTCGCCATGCAAACAGTTACTGTGGCAACAATTCTTGAAAAGAAGGCCACCAACGCCTTAGGCCATCTCATTTACGTGGTGCGGGATGAGACGCTGGTTTTTTATGTGGGACAGTCGCGGCGCGATGTGGTCACACGCTTTTGGGAACATCTGCAAGCGCCCAGCCGTTTGGGGCAGCTCATCAGCCTGAATGCCCCCACCTCGCACCAATGGTCAGTTGATTTTTACGCCCTGGCTGACTGCGCCGCCTTTGTGCAGCAAAAGTCACTGTTTGCCCTGCAAGAGTGGCAGCATTTTGATATGGACATGGCAGAGCAGGCAATGATCCAGGTAATGCGGCCGGTGCTGAATCATGATTTTAATGCCAAACCGACGCCGCTGCCGGGCCGCTACCGGGGACACGCCGCGCTGAACTTGCCCAAAC
>JBNKLQ010000235.1:0-9622 GCA_050292445.1 Promineifilaceae bacterium (SeqCode)
TTAATTATAGTACGAATTTTACTTTTTTTTCTTATTTCCGCCATTAGCGGAATCAATAAGTGACAACTGCTGAGGCATAACGGCCGTTTCATCTTCTTCATCCACAGCATCTGGGCGGCTAACCATGCATAACGCACCTGTAATGCGGTTACGTTGACCAATGGTCATAACGGCCCGTGGCTTTACGGCACGGCTGCCAGTGTAGGTCTCTTTCAATTTCAGTTTCTTGGTGGAGCCAATCCCCGTAGTAATCAAAATCTGCGTGTCTTCGGCCCCAATGACGGCAGCCACCACTTCAGCCGCTTCTTTGGGGAGATTCATGTTGCGCACGCCCTGACCATGCCGTCCCTGGGTAGGATATTCGCTCATGGGGGTTGCTTTGGCAAAACCGTTGTCCGTAATGCTCCACAAATAGCCATCTGCCGCGACTACAGACATGGCCACCACACCATCGGCTTCATTGGCCAGTTTGATACCGTATACCCCGCCAGCAGGCAAGCCAGACGGCCGTACATCATCTTCACTAAAACGAATCGCCTGCCCGGCCGCTGTCGCCAACATCACCTCTTGCTCCCCGTTGGTCAACTCTGCCCAACCCAGGGCATCATCATCCTGCACATTCATCACCACAAATGGCTGTGAGGTAATGCCTGGCAAATCTTCGACGCGAATGCGCTTAACCACCCCAGCCAGGGTTGTCAGGAAGACGTAGCCAGAAGCGTTCACCGGCAGCACCTGAGCCGCCGCAAGATGGTCACGACGGCTAAAACCTGTAAGATCCGCCCAATGGGTGCCCTTGCCTAATTCAACCGCCTGGGGCAATTGATAAACAGGCAGGCTCACGGAACGGCCGTCTGCAGCAAACAAGTACAAAATATCCTGCGTATTCGCTTCCAACAGAGCAAAAGGCTGTTCAGTCGGCTTCAGCGGAATGCGCACCATCTCCGGCGATGTCGTCCGTGCCAGCGTCCCTTTCTCGCCAAGCAGCACCCACACTTGCTCATCCGGCAGCAAATCAGATGCCGACAGCACCGTCTTCACATCCCCACTATCAATAATCTGCGTGCGGCGTACATCCTGGTACTTCTCTTTGACTGCCAACAGCTCTTCTTTGATCAACTCACGCATCATAGCCGGTTTTGACAACAATTTTTCAAGGTACTTAATCTGATTTAGCAATTCCTTGTGCTCATCTTGAATCTTGCGTCGTTCCAATGCGGCTAAACGACGCAGCTGCATGTCCAAAATGGCCTGCGCTTGTATTTCCGTCAGCTTAAATTGCTTGATGAGATTTTTCTTGGCCGTCTCCACTGTTCGAGAACGTCGAATCAAGGCAATTACTTCATCCAAATTGTCCAGGGCAATCAGTAACCCTTCCAAAATGTGTGCCCGGTTGCGTGCCTTCTCTAGATCGTGCTCAGAACGCCGCCGCACAATTTCCTGACGATGGTCCAGATAAACGCGCAGCGCCTGCTTGAGCGTCAACACACGCGGCTCACCGTTTACCAGCGCCAACAGCGAGATGCTAAACGTACTCTGCATCGGCGTCAGGCGGAACAGGTCGGCCAGCACGTCTTCCGGTTCCACGTTACGCGTCGTTTCCAGAATAATGCGCATTCCGTTGCGGTCCGATTCATCCCGCAGATCAGTCAACCCTTCAATCTTGCCGTCCCGGTGCAAATCAGCGATACGGCCCAGCAAGTTTGTTTTGTTGGCCTGGTACGGCAGTTCCGTAATGACAATGCGCGATTTGTTGCGACTCATTTCTTCGACATGCGCTTTGGCTCGCACCGTAACCCGGCCGCGCCCCGTAGCGTAAGCGCTGAAGATGGCGTCTGTCTCCACACCCTTCTTTTCACGATAGCGGAAAACCAGTCCACCTGTGGGGAAATCTGGCCCCTTGATAAAGCGCAGCAGGTCCGGCAAAGAAATATCATCCAGCTGATCCCATCTATCTAGCATAAAGGTGAGAGCGTCAATCACTTCGCCCAGATTATGCGGCGGAATGCTCGTGGCCATTCCCACGGCAATACCAGAGGAACCATTAACTAACAAATTGGGAATAGTGGCGGGCAGGACCGATGGTTCAGTGAGTGAATCATCAAAATTGGTGGTGAAATCAACGGTATCCTTGCCGATGTCTTCCAACATATCAAAGCCCATGTTGGAGAGGCGGGCTTCAGTGTAACGCATGGCCGCAGCGGCATCGCCGTCTATCGAGCCAAAGTTGCCCTGCCCATCGACCAGGGTGTAGCGCATGGAGAAATCCTGAGCCAAGCGGACCATGGCATCGTAAACGGCCTGATCGCTGTGAGGGTGGTATTTACCCAATACTTCACCCACCACACGGGCCGACTTTTTGTAAGAGGTATTCGGCCGTAAGCCCATATCGTACATGGCATACAAAATGCGCCGCTGCACCGGCTTCAGGCCATCCCGCGCATCCGGCAGCGCCCGGGACACAATCACGCTCATGGCGTAGCTCAGATACGATTCACGCACCTCAGAATCAATGTTTACTTGTTTTACCAGACCAATTTCCATATCGTTTTGTGTTCTTTAATTGTGGCAGTTGATTAAATCTGCTGTTGACTCACCCAAAAGCAATTTGTTGGTTAGGTACTGTCAACTACCAAAAATTGAAATATTTGTTCTAATTTGAAGGCTAAATATAGGCAATTTAGGCCAGACTGTCAAACAAAAAAAGGCGCTATTGGCAGCGCCCTCTATCCACAATTGATTTTCCTTCAATAACTTTATTCGTCAAGATTTTCGATATAAATATCCCCATCTTCTACTTTTACTTCATAGGTGGGAATGGGTGCCGTCGCAGGGAAAGCCAGCACAGCACCGGTTCGTACATCAAAGCAAGCGCCATGGCGCGGGCATTCAATGGAATGACCGTCCAAAGGGCCATCTTCCAATGGCCCATCATCGTGAGAACAGACATCGGCGATGCAATAAAATTCACCGTCAACATTCAAAACGATAACCGTTTCATATTCAAATTCGTGGTATTTTCTTTCCCCCCGTGGAATCTCTTCAACACGAGCGATTTTTACAAAATCTGGCACTGGTGCTTCCTTTTCTGTTTCTGTTGTTTGATTTTTAGGATTGTCCAGCCTTGACTGTGCATTAATCTTCTTTGTGAGATCCACGTAACTCTTCAGGATCGGGCATGCCGTAGGCACCCGCTTTGAGCACTTTGAGCGAGAGCAAGGCGCACTTAACACGAGCCATGCTCAACTGTACGCCTACCAAATCAAGCAGTTCGTCCTTATCGAAGGCGCGAACTTCTTCAAGGGTTTTGCCCTTGATCTCTTCGGTAAGTAAGGAGGCGGCGGCCTGACTGATGGCACAGCCGTCACCACTCCAGGCAACTTCGGTTACGCGCTGCTGGTCGTCCAGCTTCACTTCGATGCGGATGACATCACCACAGAGCGGATTGTCTTCTTCGTACGACCAATCGGCCGTTTCTAAATGACCATGATTGAGCGGGCGCTCGTACAGGTCGATGATTTGTTCGCGATAAATTGATTCGTCCATGAGATTCTTCTTGAGATTGGAGACTGGAGATTGGTCCAGACTCAACCGATCATTACTGTGTCCAAATTATACTGCATTTACAACCGGAAAATTTTCTTGGCCCGATTGAGGCTGTTAACTAGTTTGTCTACTTCTTCGGTAGTGGTATGAATGTAGAAGCTGGCGCGCGCCGATGAGTTGATGCCCAATTCATGATGCAGCGGCATGGCACAATGGTGCCCGGCGCGAATGGCAATGCCATCCTTGTCCAACAGCTCTGCAATGTCGTGGGGATGCAGTCCTTCAATGGTGAAGGAAGCCACCCCGCCCCGCTGCGCGGCGGACGGGCCTAGAATTTGCAACTTGTCCACTTCGCTCAGCGCTTCCAGAGCATAATTGGTAATGAATTGTTCGTAAGCGTGGATGTTTTCCATACCTAAGTTGGTGAGATAATCTACGGCCGTTCCCAGCCCAATCCCCTCAGCAATACTCGGTGTGCCCGCTTCAAATTTATGGGGCAGCTCATTCCAGGTGGAGCCTTCCAGCGTCACCCGGCGGATCATATCACCGCCACCCATGAAAGGAGGCATCGCTTCCAGCAGGTGCCGTTTGCCGTGCAAGATGCCAATGCCGGTAGGCCCGCACATCTTGTGGCCAGAAAAGGCCATGAAGTCACTGTCCCACGCCTGCACATCAACCGGCATGTGGGGCACTGCCTGAGCCGCATCCACCATGGCCAGAGCGCCAACCTTGTGAGCGGCATCCACCAGTTGTCTAACTGGATTGACCGTACCGAAAACGTTGGAAACGGCCGTAAAGCTAAACAGTTTCGTCTTTTCCGTCAGCAATTGGGGAAGCTGGTCCAAATCCAGCGTGCCGTTGGGCAAGAAAGGCAGATAACGCAGCACCACGCCCCGCTCCTCGGCTAAAATTTGCCAGGGCACAATGTTGGCATGATGCTCCATGGCTGTGATGAGAATTTCATCACCAACTTTTAAATTGGCCCGTCCCCAACTGTAAGCCACCAGATTAAACCCCTCGGTGGCGTTGCGTACGTAAATCAGTTCAGCAGAATCAGCGGCATTGATAAAACGGGCAATGCGCTCCCGAGCACCTTCATAGGCGTTGGTGGCTGCTTCGCTGAGGGAATGAATGCCGCGATGCACGTTGGCGTTGGTCTGGCGATAATAATCACTCATCGCCTCAATAACAGGCAGGGGCTTTTGTGAAGAGGCGGCACTGTCCAGGTAAATCAAAGGCACACCCGGATACACCTCTTGCTGCAAAATAGGAAATTCGCTGCGGATTTTATTGACATCTAACATGGGCAAGATTGTAATGCGGAAAAAATGATGTGCAACTGCTGTTTGTCACATTTTAGAATGCGCATTAACCAACAAATGGGCGAGGCAGGTAGGGATGGGTTGTTTTATTTGGCAAAGGTTTTACCTACCTGCCTCGCTCCTACGGATCACCGATTACCGATTACAGTTCACCATCTACCGACTCTTCGATGGATTTTCAATCGGAACGCCTACCAGATTGCCCCATTCGGTCCAGGAGCCATCGTAGTTGCGCACGTTCGGGTAGCCCAGCAGGTAGGTTAGCACAAACCAGGTGTGTGAGCTGCGCTCACCAATGCGGCAATAGGCAACCACGCTGTTGTCCGCAGACAGTCCTTGCTCGTTTTCGTAGATGTCGCGGAGTTGTACGGCCGTTTTAAACGTGCCGTCTTCGGCCACTGCTCGACTCCAGGGCACATTCTTGGCCCCACGAATATGGCCGCCACGCAGTGCGCCTTCTTGCGGTGAACCGGGCATGTGCAGCAGTTCGCCGCTAAATTCCTGCGGGCTGCGCACGTCTACCAACGGCTGGTTGGCCTGCACATGGGCCAACACCTGATCCCGGAAAGCGCGAATTTTATAGTCGGTACGGGCGGCAGGTTTATAATTTGTCTTGGGGAAGGTTGGCTTCTCTTTGGTCAGCTCACGCCTTTCGTCGATCCATTTTTTACGGCCACCATCCATCACGCGGCAGTCGGCATGACCAAACAGCTTAAACACCCAAAAGGCGTAGGTAGCCCACCAATTGTTCTTATCGCCATAAAAAACAACCGTCGTGTCGTTGGCAATGCCACTGCGGGAAAGCAAAGCAGCAAACGCAGCTTCGTCCAAATAATCACGGCGAATCGCATCATTCAGGTCTGCCACCCAATCAATGTGAACTGCATTTTTAATGTGCCCGGTGCTGTACAGCAGCACATCCTCGTTGGATTCAACCAGCCGAATTTTGCCGGTTTTATCTATATTTTCGGCCACCCATTCAGTGGGAACCAACACATCGCCATGCACATATCCTTTATCGCTCATTCTTTAAACTCCTGTTTTTCTGAGATTCACCGCAAAGGACGCTAAGAATGCAAAGATTTTTCTTTGGCATAACTTTGCGTTCTTCGCGCACTTTGCGGTTAGTAAAATTCGGGGAACAAAAAACGGTGGCTCTGCCATCCGTTCTGCTTGCGCGGGCGAGAGGCAAGGCCACCGTTTCCATGATCTAACTTAATGGAAAGTCGGTGAGGTCATCCCTCTCGCCTGGTACACAAGCACCGATACCCATCGAACAGATCATACATTTGTTTCACTTTTTTTAGCCGATTTTTTCGACGATGCGATCGAAAATGCGGTTGCGGATGCCTTCAAACGGAATCCGGCGCATGAGCGGGTCAAAGAAGCCCTGGACGGACATCTCTACAGCCGTTTTCCGAGGAATACCACGACTCATCAAGTAGAAAATCTCGTCCTGGTCCAGCTGACCAATGGCCGAGGCGTGGGTGCAGATTACATCATCTGCCTGGATTTCCAGGCCGGGAATGGAATCAGCCCGCGCTGTTTTGTCCAGCATCAGGTTGCGGTTGGCCTGGAAGCCATCAATCTTTTGCGATCCAGGTAGCGCCTTGATCATGCCCTGCCAAACCGTACGAGATTTTTCGCGCAGCGCCCCTTTGTAGAGCAAGTCGCTGACGGTGTCGCCCGCGTTGTGGTTTTGCTGCGTGTCCAGGTCCAGGTGTTGACGGCCGTTTGTAAAGAATATCCCCGACATACGACCCCAACTACCGGGCTTGTCCAGCTCCAGCGTTTGAAACGCTTTGGTCAGGCGGGTACCCATCATGCTCGTCACCCAGTCTAGCTTGCCATCGCGGCCTACGCGGCCCCGTTCGTGGTTGAACTGCCACATGTTCTGGCCAAAATCTTGCAAGCCTGCGTAGATCAGGTTGGCATTGTCACCCACCAGCAGCTCAATCACGCCGTTGTGCAAACCAGCGGCTTCACCATTGGCAGAAGCGTATTCATCCATGAAGATGGCTTCAGCCCCTTCATCCAGCACCACCAGGGTGTGGGTAAAGGTTTTGCCGTTCACCGACCAGAGCACACTGTGCAGCGGGGCAGCCGCTTTCACATTTTTAGGTACATAGAGGAAAGTGCCGCCACGCCAAAATGCGCCGTGCATGGCAGCGAACTTACCTTCGTTCACCTGTACACAATCGGTCATGAAATATTTTTTTACGAGATCGGGGTGTTCGGCAACGGCCGTATGCATATCGCAAAAAATAACGCCCTGTTCCTGCAAAGCATCACTTAACTCGTATTGGCGCGTCACGCCATCGATCTGCAAAATATTGCCGCCAACGACCTCACCGGTCAGTTCTTTGCCCAAAAATTCGGGGATTTCCCAACTGGTGGCAGCATCGCCATTCACCGAAGGGCCAATCTCATCTGGCTTAAAGCGGCGGATATTGGTACGTCGCCATGCCTCGTCTGTGGTGGTGGGCATGGGCGTGTTTTCGTAAATTTCAAACGCTTTCAGGCGGAACTGTAACATCCAGTCCGGCTCATTTAGCGCTGCGGATAATTGTTTTACTGCGTCTTGTGTAAAATTTGTCATCATTCTCTGCTGTTTGTAACTGTAATTAAGTAATTGAGTCATTACATAATTTTTCAATTACCCAATGGAGCCTTCCATCTGCAATTGAATCAAGCGATTCATCTCAATGGCATATTCCATCGGCAGCTCTTTTACCAGCGGCTCAATGAAGCCATTTACAATCATGGAAGTAGCGGTTTCTTCGTTAATGCCCCGGCTCATCAGGTAGAAGAGCTGTTCTTCACCCACCTTGCTCACCGACGCTTCGTGACCAATATTGACATCTTCCTCTTCAATCTCGATGTAAGGATAGGTGTCAGATCGGCTAGCTTCATCCAACAGCAAAGCGTCGCACACTACGTTGGACTTGCAGTGGTTGGCTCCTTTGTTGACCTTAAGCAGGCCACGATAAGAGGCGCGACCGCCATCTTTGCTAATTGATTTGGAGATGATACGGCTGGTCGTATTCGGTGCCGCATGGACAACCTTGCCACCTGCATCCTGGTGCTGGCCTTTACCGGCAAAAGCAATGGAGAGAATTTCGCCATGAGCGCCTTCGCCTGTCATGTAAACAGCCGGATATTTCATGGTCACTTTGGAACCCAGGTTGCCATCGACCCATTCCATGGTGGCATTTTCTTCAGCGATGGCTCGCTTGGTCACCAGATTATAAACGTTGTTTGACCAGTTCTGGATGGTCGTATAGCGGCAGCGGCCACCTTTCTTCACAATGATTTCAACCACTGCGGAGTGCAGTGAATCTTCCGAGTAGATGGGAGCGGTACAGCCTTCTACGTAATGGACGTAAGCGCCTTCATCAATGATAATGAGGGTACGCTCGAACTGGCCCACGTTTTTGGCATTGATGCGGAAGTACGCCTGGAGCGGCATTTCCACGTGAACCCCAGGGGGTACATAGATGAAGGAGCCGCCGGACCAAACGGCCGTATTCAAGGCCGCAAACTTGTTGTCATTATGGGGGATAATGGTAGAAAAATATTCTTTCACCAGCTCAGGATATTGCGCAAGCCCATCGTCCATCCCCAGAAAAATGACGCCCTTCTCTTCCAGCTCTTTCTTAATATTGTGGTAAACCACCTCAGATTCATACTGAGCAGCTACACCGGAAAGAAACTTTTGCTCCGCTTCCGGGATACCTAGCTTATTAAAGGTATCTTTAATGTAGCTGGGAATATCTTCCCAGGTATCACCATCACGCTCATTTGGTTTGATGTAGTAAAAAATGTCCTCGAAGTTGATACCACTCAGGTCGGACCCCCAGTCAGGCATTGGCCGTTCCAGAAAATGCTTGTACGCCTTCAAACGGATGTCCAGCATCCATTCTGGTTCATTTTTACGGAGGGACATGGCACGAATAAGGGCTTCATCCAACCCTTTTTCTGCCTTAAAGAAATAATCCTCAACGTCGGAAAACCCATATTTGGTGGCGTAATCTTGGTTGACCAGGGAAACAACTTCTTCTTCACTGAGTTCTGGATTAACGTCTATGATGTTTTCTGCCATATTAAGCCTCCTCTAGGGTGCTATACTTTTCGCGCAGCCAATCGTACCCTTTTTCTTCCAGCTTGAGTGCCAGATCAGGACCGCCACTTTCTACGATACGGCCGTCCATCATAATATGAACGTAGTCTGGCTTAATGTAATTCAGAATACGCTGGTAATGGGTAATAACCAGAGCGCCCATATCGAACTCTTGACGCAGCCGATTAGCACCCTCAGACACAACACGCAGCGCGTCAATGTCCAGCCCAGAATCCGTCTCATCCATGATGGCAATTTTTGGCTCAACTGTAGCCATCTGCAAAATTTCTACGCGCTTCTTTTCCCCACCAGAAAAGCCTTCGTTCAGGTAACGACCGGCAAACTTATGATCGATGCCCAACATATCCATCTTTTCTTTTAACAGGCGGCGAAACTGGGGAATAGATATACCTTTATCATCCGGGTCTTCAGCTTGACGACGGGAATTGATGGTTTGGCGCAGGAATTTAGCCAGGGTAACGCCAGGTACAGAGGCAGGATACTGGAAAGCGAGGAATAGGCCAGCTCGTGACCGCTCATCAGCTTCCATTTCAAATATATCTTCACCGCCCAGGATAACCTGTCCGGCAGTTGCTTCGTAAGATGGATGGCCAGCAAGCGTGTAGGCCAACGT
>JBNKLQ010000236.1:0-9573 GCA_050292445.1 Promineifilaceae bacterium (SeqCode)
ACCGCAACGGTCAGAATGTTCAGTGACACCCCGAACCAGGCCATGGCACCCAGGGTCCATACGGCGGCCACGGCAACGGAAACCAGAATCAGGGCCATCTCCAGAAAACTTCTGAACATCGCCAGCAGAAGGATGGCGATAATCGCAAGGGTACACAGCGGCAAACGGATAAAATCCCGCTGCGCATAACGGGCCAGGGCAACACAAACCGGCGGCATGCCGACCTGATACGCCAGATGATACAGGCTGGGGTCATGGAAGACGGCCGCATCCGACCAACCTACTCCGGCGTTCCTCAGGGTGGCGTGGCTAGCCCTATCCTGTCCAACATCGTCCTACACGAATTTGACTGCTGGATGAAAGAGAAATGGCACGCCAATCCACCTCAGGAAACAAGCCAACAACGCAACGCTCGCAGCAATCCAGAGTACATGCGGCATCATAACCGCATCAACACGATTCGCCGCTACCTGGATGGCAAACGGCCCATACCTAAAAAGGCAACCCCGGAAGCACTGCGTTGCGAACTGCGCGAACAGCTACGGCTGCGCAGTCTACAACCACGCAGCCTCCCCCGCCGCGTCATCTACTACACGCGATTTGCCGACGATTTCCTTGTCGTTCTCTGCAACACATCCAAGCAGGAGGCGCGGCAGCTGAAGGCAGCCATGACAACCTGGCTGGAGGCGAATCTTGGTCTGACCCTGAATCAGGAAAAGACCCTGATAACCCACTGGCACAACCAACTTCGTTTCCTGGGTTACCACCTGCAAGGCCGGTCCAATCGCAACAGCAGCAAATGGCTACACCTCAGCGTTCCCCGGACTGCCCTACAGGAAGTGGTTAGCAAGCTCAAACGGGCAACGGCTTATCCTCAGGCACCGCCCTACGACGTTTTCATCAATGTGAATGCGGTCGTCCGGGGATGGATTAACTACTACCGCTACGCTCACAACGTCCATGTCATCGGTGGCAAGTTGTCCCAGGCAACCTACTGGCTAACGGTTCATTACCTCGCCAAGCGTCATCGCTGCTCCATCGCTAAAATCATGCGCAAACGGTACACTCGTAACCTGGCTACAGGCTGTATGGCTCTCTACGTCTATGTGCCAGGTAAGGCACCTTCACCGGAGACACGTTACTTTCTCTGGCACAAGACGCCATCACGCCTGACCTTTAGCTCCAAACAAGCCACCACTGTTGACGACACGCAAGCCTATATCAGCACAGAATGGGCTAAAGGGCGCAGCCAGCACAAACGACTGGAAACCAGAGTTGCAGCGGGCAATGCCTGCCAACAATGTGGTACGACAGAAAGTCGTCTCTTTGTTCACCATCCCAACCGATTAGCCAAAGTTAGACGAGTTAAGAAAGGGGCTGCACCTGTGGCCAAGTCCGGTATGGCGCAGCAAACCAAGCTGTTATGTCGGACGTGCCATTTGGCGCACCATCATGGCAATACACGTCAGTGAAATTAGACAAGACTATGCGGGAAAGCCGGATGCAGCGATGAGTTGCCCGTCCGGTTTGGAGGGCGCTGGGTGGAAACGTGCCGCAGCAATGCGGTAACGCGCCACCCTTCGACCCTATGCTACACATCTGCTTGAGGCTGGTTATGATATTCGCACAATTCAAGAACTTTTAGGCCATAAAGATGTTAAAACGACGATGATTTACACGCATGTTGCTAATCGCGGTGCATTAGGCGTGCGTAGTCCGTTGGATGAGCTGGCCATTTGAAGTAACGGCAGACTGGAGGACAACATGCACAAGGCAATTTTAGTAACGGGAGCCAGTACGGGCATTGGCAATCATATTGCTTATTATTTGGCGGAGCGGGGGCATCTGGTGTATACGGCCGTTCGCAAAGACACAGATTTCGCGGCGTTAAGGGGCATTGAAAATATCGTCCCCATTCAGCTGGATGTGACCGATTTGGCACAAATTGAAACGGCCGTTACCCACATCACATCTCAAGGCACCGGGCTTTACGGCCTGGTCAACAACGCCGGTCTGGGTGGCTTGGGTGGCTTCACCACCTGGAGCGAGGCAGAGTTCCAGCAGATTTTTGATGTCAACGTGGCCGGGCCGTGGCGCCTGAGCAATGCCTTTATGGATCTGCTGCTGGCGTCCCAGGGGCGTATCGTCAACATTGGCTCACAGGGCGGTACGATAACCAAAAAGTGGTATGGTCCTTACTCGATGACCAAACATGCCTTGGAGGCGTACACGGTGGCCCTGCATGAAGAGTTACGGCCGTATCACGTCCATGTCAGCATCGTGCAGCCGGGCGGCATCGTCTCCAACATCGGGGCCAATTCCATGCCCGATACCCTGGCCCGGTTTCGCCGGGCCCAGCCTCCGTTTGCTGAAGAAGCCCAACAGATCATTGCTGCTTTTGAAAACCCAGCGCCGCCACCCGAAGCGGCCGAAGCGGCACCTGAATCAGAGTCCAATCGTAAACCGTCGTCACCAGAGATTGTGGCAACGGCCGTTTACCATGCTCTCTTTGCCAAAAAACCCAGGCTGCGCTATTTGGTGGGCACAAAATGGGAGGGGGATCGGGTGATTCATGCCCTGATCGAAAAGCTCCTGGATGCCAACGACAGCCCGGAACATAATTACTCGCGCGAGGCGTTGGTTGCCCTGTTGGATGACCATTTACAAGCGAGAGAATAAGCATTCGTCAGCAATGTTATAAATTGCAGGGCTGTTTGTAAGGCTGTATGCAGTTGTTATAATGAGCCTTGGTTAATGGCACGCAGTTGAGAATGAGCTGGCAGAGGGTTTATGGATGAGTTACTGACAACAAAGCAGGTGCAGGCACACCTTCAGGTAGATCGGACAACCATTTACCGCATGTTGAAAGACGGCCGTCTAAAGGGCGTCAAAATTGGGCAGCATTGGCGTTTTCCACGGTCCAGCGTGGAAGCGATGCTTACCGAAACCGACTTATCAGCGCCGCCTCCCCAGGAGCAACTGGAAACTCCTGTGCTGTCTCGCGATGCGCTGCCCATACACTGCTTGCAGCCTGTGCAAGATGTCAGCGCCGAAACAGTTGAAGTCGGGGCCGTTACAACCGATAACGATGGCCAACCCCTCACAGAAATCAGCAATTCCTGCCGCTTTTGCAATCTCATCCTTGGCACGAAATCAGGCCGACAGGCTTGCATTACTTCCTGGCGCACGCTGGCTCAACAGCCCGATGCCCAACCCCAATTTTTCACCTGCCATGCCGGTTTTCAATATGCGCGTGCCCGTATCGAGGTAAATGGCGTTTCCGCAGCGATGCTTGTGGCTGGGCAATTTTTCACGACAGCACCCGACCCCGCCGCCAGAGAGGGGCAAATTCAGCAGTTGGCCAAACGGCATGGCCTGCCCGTTGAGGAACTCAGCGCTGCTGACCGGCAACACAATATTCTCAGCAAAGCAAAACAAGCCAAGATTGCAGCGTGGCTCAAAAAATTAGCAGATACGTTTGCCATTATCGGCCTGGAACGGGCGGATATGCTGAATCGTTTGCAGCAGATTGCTACGCTCAGTCGTATTGAGTAAAGTCCAACCGGGGTCTTATGACGTATGGTATGAACTGTTTATTGAGTTTTCAGCTGTTTGAGGGGGAGGTGCGAAATAGCTAGGATAGGCAAGAAGCGGGGGAATGAAGGCGCAACCGGCTGACGAGATTGCCAGCCGGTTGCCTGGGGAAGAGGAAGAGGATTATTGATTCAGCGGCAGTAAGTATGATTTTTCTGGATAGAAGACAAAGCCATCTGTTTCTAACTGGGGATTATGGACCAGAACGGCATATTCGAATGTGTTCCAATCCATGCCCGGTACGTGCCCAGCAATATACTTTTCCCACACGTCCCAACGATTTCCAGAATATCCTGTCATTTGCCAATGCCAATCCAGTCCGTTGTTCCGGCTGGGCAGCTCGGTAATCTGGACATTGGTTTGCGAAACGGGATTAGTTTCAGGTACGGCCGTTACCTGAACCATTTTACTTTCAGTTTCTTCAGTATCTTCTGCCACGTTTGTTACCAGGTGGCTGCCTTCTAGCTTCACGTTTCCACGATGGTGGCTTTCAGGCAATTCATTCAGTGGATTTGGCAGCACGACCAGCGAATAAACAAGCTGTTTTTCTGGTACCTCAATGACCCTTAAGCTGCCTGGTGTCAAATTGTCAAACCATGTTCCGATATAGCGCGTGCCCACAATACCGTTGACCGCTTTCACCTCAACGGGACTGTCGGTTGGAAAGTAGAAACCATGCCCTTGATTTAATTTATATTCATTGAATATTTTTAGTTCAAACACACCATCCATTGGTCCAACTGAAGATAGCGGCGAATCAAGCAGTCGAGAGGAAGTGCGAGAGATTTCTTCACCGTTTTTGAACAGGACCACCACATATTCGTTCAACCAACGGCCGTTTTCATCCTCGATTTGCCCGGCAAACACCAGATCATCTGCCTCAACCAGTGCTGCATCTACACCGTTGCTAATATTAGCTAGCATATTCGAGGCAGCCGCTTGCTGGTTGGGTGAACAGGCCGCCTGGCTAAACAGCAGCAGCAGACCAATGATGAATACAAAAAGATAAGTGGGGTGAGTTTTTTTTGCCTGAGACATACCATTCCTCCAATCGTTACGGCCGTTTAGGAGAAATTCGGCCGTACACAGCTGAGCCGAGAGAAAAATGTTCAGAAGATGCGACCTTTCTGAACATTTATAGCATACGACTCTTGTCTGTCGTTGGTCTGACAACAAACCAACACATTTCAGACAATGCTATGACAATGAACGATGAAGGATGCAGAATTCAGGCAAAAGTTTGGCTTTTCACGTTTGATCCGCCCAACCGCGAGCAGTTGGCGCGTCAACCCTTGGCGAAGCTGTAGATTAGCCAGCCATCATCCCGCCGTCCAACGGCAGGGCGTGGCCCGTCATAAAATTGGTGTTGTCGGAACAGAGCCAGAGGATCGCCTGGGCGATCTCTTCTGGCTTGCCGTAGCGGCGCATGGGTATATTTTGCTTGATGCGTTCTTTATAGGTGGGGTTGACGTCAAACAAAGCTTCAAACAGGGGGGTGCGGGTAAAAACGGGGCAGACGGCGTTGATGCGAATGTTCTTGGTGGCGTACTCCAGCGCAGCCGCTTTGGTCAGGCCCACGACGCCGTGTTTGCTGGCGGTGTAGGCGGAACTGTTGGCCAGGCCGCGCAGCCCGGCAATGGAGGCCACATTGACGATGGCCCCGCTGCCTTGCTGGAGCATTTGCTGGAGCTCGTGGAACATGCAGTGGAAGACGCCGCTTAAGTTGATGGCGATTACCCGGGTCCAATCTTCAAGCTCATAATCAGCCAGCCGCTTCCAGTCGCTGCCGATGCCTGCGTTGTTGATGCCGAAGTCGAGACGGCCGTATTGCGCCACAACTGCCGCCATCAGCACCGCCACCTCATCCATGTCGGACACATCGGCTCGTATAAAATGGGCCTCACCCCCAGCATCCTGGATAAGCTGGACCGTTTCTTCGCCGCCTTCTACCGCCACATCAGAAACGATGACCTTTGCCCCTTCCTGAGCAAACGCCAGGGCGGTGCTTTTGCCAATGCCGGAGGCAGCACCAGTTATCAGCGCCACTCGGTTGCTAAATTGTTTTGTCATGTTTTACCTCGGAAAGTTAGCGTATGGTGCGGCTGCTACCAACCGCCAACACGCTGGCCCTCGTCGCAATGAGAGAGTTTATTAATAATCTCTCCGAGTTTGGCATAAACTTGGTGATAAATCAAAGGTTTTGGCTATTTGGGGTCTGTGGAATCAAGTTAGCAAATGATGCGTGAAACGTGATGTGTTTGGATTACGTTTCACGCATCATCTTTCAACGTAGCTCTTGCAGCGTTTTGTACTCTGGATCCGCTTCTTTGGCGCAAGCATCCATTTGTTGGCGTGTTGGCGCGGTCAGTTCGCTCATGCAGGCGACGTAGAGCTGCCCTTTTTGCTGCGCAGCGGCTAACAGCGGTTCGATGGGCTGTCCGGCATAGGCAGCGTTGATCACGTCACCCCACCAGCGGCTGAGAGGGAAGTCGCTAATCATTGAAGGGGTTGTGACAGTAGAATGAGCCGCTTGTCGTTCGAGCGAGGTGCGGAAAACGGCCGCATTCTCTGCACCCACGGCCGCTTCCCACGCGGCCGATTCTGCCACAGAGATGCGTGCTGGCACGCTTTGTGGTGCTTCGGGGTGGCCAGACAAAAACACAAGCCACGCCCAGCACGCTTGTGGGTTGGGTGCCTGGCGGGAGATGAACAGGCCGGAAGCGGTTGGGGGATCGATACGGCCGTTAAAAATAGGCAGGGCTGCTGGTCTGACAAATTCAGGAATTTCTCCCACGGTAAAGCCCCCATACAGCGCTGCCAGGTCACCCCAAAACGGAGCTTTGCCACTGACGACCAGCTGTTCTTGTGCACTGTGATTGTCATCCCACTCTTGCGAACCCAGGTTGATGACCTGATGCATCACGCCGTCATTGTGCAACACCACCAGCAGTTCCAGGGCATTGAGCAGGTTAGGGTTATCAAAGTTTATGCTGGGCGGGTTGGTTGAGACATCATATGGATAAACGCCCTGGTCGGTCAGGAACCAGCTGAGCACATCCCCCTGGAAGGGAACGATGCCGTGCGTCACACCTGCTTCAGGATTGATGCTCTGGCTGGCCAACGCCAACATATCTTCCAATTTCCAGTTTAAATCAGGTGGCTCAATGCCTTGGGCCGCCAGCAGATCGGCATTGTAGTAAATGACTGTTGGGGAGACGTTATTGGGCAGCCCATAGAGCTCGCCACTCATGGTGAACTGCGCCAACAGGCCAGGATAAAAGTCATCGGCCAGGCCAGTTTCGTCGGCAGCCAGCAGTGGTGTCAGACTGTAAAGCAGCTCCGTATGTTCTGGCCTTGGGGGGAAGGAGGCAAAGCAGTCAAACTGCTCGGCCATTTGCTCGATGCCAAAAAAGCCGCCTGCACCGGGCAAGATGTTGTCGGTGACGGTTACCCGAACGGCCGTTTGTGAAGCATTAAATTCGTCTGCGATGGCCTGGATGGTGGTCAAGGAGCTGTGGGCAAAATGATCAGCATAATAGTTGATGACCGTGACGCCCGGTTCGGTTGCTTCTGGAATTGGCGTGGCAACGACGATCGGTTCGGCCGTGGCGATGGGTGCTGCCTCTGGTTCTGTTGATAGGTCTGTAGGCAAGACGGCCGTTAAATCTGACCCATCCACCATCGCTTCAGCCAAAAGCGGCAGCACGGTTTGCAAAACTGGAGACGATCTATCAAAAAAAGCGTGTTCAACAGCGTAGCCAACGGCCGAATCTTCACCTAAACGCGACTGCCAATAATCATCTGCTTCAGCCACTGTGGGCCTGGCTGGCAGGCGGGAGGCGCGGGTGATGTCCGGCGGGGGATTATTGGTCAGGAATTTGAGCCAGGTCCAGGCGGCGTCTGGCTGAGTAGACCCGGCGCTGATCACCAGGCAATCGACGTACCCGGTGCTGCTGTTAACGCCTTCCACCTGAGGCACCGGAGCCATTTGTACATTGCTCACAGAGGTCTCGCGATAGTTGTAGTTTTGCTGCGTGTCCAGCCACATGGCGGCCTGATTATTATTGATCAGGTTATCGGCCGTTTGGAAATCATCTGTGGCCAAGATAGCCCCCTCGGCGATCAGCGCGGCGTAAGCGTCAGCCAACGGCTCCAGGCTGGCGGCCAGGGTTTTGCCGCCTGCGCTGGCGTTGGCGGCGACAAAGGGGGCCAGCAGTTCGGCGGAACCGCCAACAGCCACAAACCCGTACTGTTGGTCCGCACCCTGGCCGGGCCGGGCGGTGGCTTGGACGGCGGCTAAAAAGTCGGCCCAGGTCCAGTCTGGCGCGGGGGGAGCGATGCCTGCTTCGGCAAACAGATCTGCGTTGTAAAAGATGAGGTTCAGGCTGAGATGGACGGGCAGGCCAGTAAGTTGGTTGCCGGACTGGCAGGCCTCTAATGTGCCCGGCCAAAAGTCCGCGCTGTTGAAGGTAGCATCGGCGTCGCGCAACGGCTCCAGGCTGCGAAACGCACCGCTGCTGCTGCCCAAATTGACATGATCGATAACGGCCGTATCTGCCAAAGAAGCAAGCTGGCTGGGACTGATCCCTGCATTGCCCACGGCATTGTCAAGCGGCACAAACTGGACGTTGATCTCTGGATAAAGCGCTTCAAACTGGTCGATGCGGGCCTGGTACCCAGGCTGCTCAAAACTGCGGGCGGCAAAGGTAATGGTGATCGGGTCATCCGTATTGGGGATGGGGGTGGCAACGGCCGTTGGCTCCGCCTGATCGGCTGTTTCTTCCAAGTTTTGCCACCAGTAAATGCCACCGACAGCCAGCAGCAAAATGACCAAGGCCAGCGCAGTGCGCAGCGATACACGAATATTGTTCATCATCTTTTCCCTCCGCAACCGTTGATACAGCTGCTGTTGAATTTGCGCTGCCTGGGCTGGCCGAAGCAGGTGGTGGGGACGGCTGTTAGACAGCCGTTGGCTGAGTTCGCTTTCCTGGGCCAGCCAGTGGCGACATTGCGGACAGTTTTGCAGGTGGGTTTGTACGGCCGTTTTCTGCTCCGGCGTCAGGGTGTTGTCCAAATAGGCTTCCAGGGTAGGGATGGTGAGGTGTGGCTGGGCAAAGTTTTCTAGCATGATTCCACCTTTGGCGGCACGGGCAGGGGAGCCAGTTCCTGCAAGCTAAGCAGCCGACGCAGCTGCTGCCGTCCTTCATGAAGCTGCTGGTAGACGCGGTTCACGGGCCGGTTTAAAACCTGGGCTACTTCGCCAGCGGGCAGGTCGTGCTGATAGCGCAAGATCAGCGGCAGCCGCAGCCGATCATCCAGTGCATCTACTAAATGCCATAGGTCACTCTTTTGCTGCCGTTGGGCTATTTGCGTTTCAACGGGAGCATCATGGCTAAACAGATTGCCGCGCAGCGCCTCCAGCGAAATGATTTGTCGGACTTTATGACGGCGCAGCCGGGAACGACATTTGTTAACGGCGATGGCGATGAGCCAGGTTTCTAGCGAGGCGTCCTCCTGAAAGGAGGCAATCTTTTGGAAGGTGGCTAAAAAGGTGTCTTGCACCACGTCTGCAGCCGTTTCCTCATTGCGCATGATGGTGCAGGCAAGGTTGTATAGTCGCTGCCGATATTTACGAAACAGCAGAGAAAACGCTTCCAGGTCACCATCTTGGCATCGCTGCACGAGTTGCTGTTGGTCGTTCATTGCTTATTGGACGCGAAAAGGGAGAGATTCTTAGAAATTGGTGTGTGAGGCGTGAAACGTGAGGCGTGAGAAAATCACGTTTCACGCCTCACGCTAAAGCCCAATCAGCTTGGCAAATTCTTCGACTGCTTGCAGATGTTTTTGCGGTATGTTGAAACCCATGCCCATCGTGTTGAAGGAGATGTGGCTGGCACCTGCTGCTTGCCAACCCGCGAGGTTGTTTTGCCAGGCGTCGGGGCCGTCTTTGACATGCAGGCGGGGTTCCATGCCGATGTC
>JBNKLQ010000237.1:0-9563 GCA_050292445.1 Promineifilaceae bacterium (SeqCode)
ACGCCGATGCGCTGACTGAGGCGGGCTACTTTGTCATTCATCCCAATTTTCGTAACTATCCACCCTCGGATGAGGGGCCAAATCCGTATCGCATCGGCTACGCCATTGACGTGCTAAATTTGATTGCCATCATTCGGGAACAGAGCCAAGACCCGTTTGGTTACCTGCGGCGGGCCGATGAGGATCGCATCCATTTATGGGGGCACAGCATGGGTGGCGGTGTGACGCTGCGGGTGCTTACGGTGAACAATGAACCTTATTTGCGTGCGGCCGTTCTCTACGGCTCGATGAGTGGCGACGAGCGTAAAAACTTTGAGCAAATCCAGATTTGGTCCGATGGGCAGAATGGGCCGTTTGAATTGAGCGCCGGGAATGAAAAACTCGCAGCTATTTCTCCCATCAACTTTTTAGATCGCATCAATACCCCAATTAGCATCCACCACAGCAAGGCAGATGGAACGGTTCCGATTGCCTGGAGTAACGATTTGTGCGAACGGCTGCGGACGTTAAACAAGCCGGTGGAATGCTACACATATTACGCCACACCCCACACCTTTCGGGGCCAGGCCGACGACCTGTTCATTGAGCGCGTTACCCACTTCTTCAACAATAATTAGGAAAATCTGTGTCCTGTTTTTTATTCTTGGTTGACGGCCGTTTCCAGATTGGGATTTAGTTCAATGGCGGTGGCCAGAGCTGCGGCTGCGGCTGCTTCATCGCCGAGGGTTGTGTAAGCCTGGCTGCGGTAGAGGTAGGTTTCCTCCACCGTCTGGCCGCCTGCGCTGGAGAGAATGGCGTCGGAAAGAGTGAAAACGTCTTCGAGTCGGCCGTCTCCCAAATACGCCTCGTATGGTTCAAACTGATACCACAACATGCGCCATGGCAGGCCAATGGTGCGTGCCTGGTCAAAGGCGGCGCTGGCGCTGGCGTACAGGGTGGGATCGTTTGTGAGGGTGGCCAGATGGGTGAGGCTACTGCCCAGGTTGAACCAGACGTACGGATTGTCTGGTTGTTGGTTGGTGAGCTGCTGGTTGGTAACGGCCGTTTGCCGCCACATCGTCGCTGGATCGGTGAGTTCAGACGGCAAAAGCGCCAAGATATTGACTTCGTCTTCCGGCGGATAAAGCAAAATGAAGGTATGGTTAAACATCTGCCAAAACTCATCTACGCTTTCGTAACTGTCTCGCCGACCGCTGCTGTCCCACGGACCCAAAAACGTGTCCAGACTGATAAATTCCTGGCTAGCATCGTCGTAGCCCACCACGGTGAGGTAATGTCCCATCCAACCTTCCCAGGCGCTGGGATACAATCCTTTTTCGATGATGACTGGATAGCCTGCAGCGATGAGTTGCTTAAGCAGGGTGACATCGCCACCCACAAAATAATGCGCCTGAAGCGACGTTTCATTGTTGACATAATCCACTAGCTCCCACGGGCTGACGTTGCGGTCATCGTAGTTGGGCTTAATGGCATCGCCCACGTCTAATTGATCAACCTCAATGCCATAATAGCCCAGGGTGATGGTGAGGTTGGCTGGGCCGCAATTGTTGAATTTTTGCGGAATGATCGCGATGTTTTGTAGGTGAACGGCCGTTGGCAAGGGCGTTGACGTAGGCGGGGGTAGTGTGGCCGCTTGCGTCGGTTCAGGTGTGGGAGACTGGAGATTTGAGACTGGAGATTGGGGTGTAAACGTTGGCAATAAAGTTGCTGTAGGCAAAGGCGTGGCTGTGGTCTGCAATTCCGCCAACTGATTACCGATTACTGACAACTGATTACTGTCCGCCAACCTTGTGGGCGCAGGCAAAGCAGTCGGTAGTGGGGTGGCCACCAGTGACAACAGCCCATTGGGGACAGACTTCGGATAACGATTGTGTACTGCCAGAATGAGGCGCGGATAAACGAGGTAAAGGCCCACAGCCCCTATCAGAAACACGCCAAATAAACTAAGCAAAACAATTCGCCTACGGGACATGGTTCCATTGTACTTGAGAATATCGCACAAAGGATGATAAGTTGTAGAGGATTTAAATCACGAATAAGATGAATGAACAAATGACACGAATCTTTTTAGATTTTATTCGTCACATTGGTCTATTCGGTCTATTCGTGATGAGTTTTTGCTACGTATCACAGTTGCAAATTTTGCGGTAAACTTGGAGCATGGCATCCAATTCTGAATCCACAGCAGAAAAAGTGAAGCGGCTGCGTCTGGAAGTGGACGAGCTTCGAGCTAAACTAGCCGAAGCGGAAGCTGAGCTGAACAACCAGTTGGAAGATGTGGAAGCGTTTGAGTTCCGCTTTGAAGCGCATGTGGGGCAGCTTTTGGACCAGCTGGCTACGTTGGAATCAGAAGTGAACAGTTACCTGACGCGGATCAAGCTGATGCGCCATGAGCAATCGTTTGCTGAACAAGGTGCCGCTTTTGATCCGGTCGAAGAGCAGTTTCGCAAGACTTGGGAGCACAATCCAGAAACGGCCGAATCCAAACCCAAGCCGCCACCGCCGCCTGCCACTCAGGCCCAGCTCAAAAAAATCTATCGCCAACTGGCTCGCCAGTTTCATCCCGATCTGGCCATCGACGAAGCGGATCGTCACTACCGGACCAACAAAATGGCAGCCATTAATGATGCCTACAAAGCGCAAAGCATGGTGGAGCTGATGGCGTTGGCCGAAGAGCTGGCCGAACACCAAAGTCGCCAACAGTCGTCGCCCCCTGACCAGGAGATGGCCCAGGCGCTTCAGGAGGAGATTGAGCGTTACCGTCGCCGCTTGCGAGCCATCGAAAACGAACTACAAAATTTACCGAACCGCTCTATGGTGGATTTGGCTTTAAAGGTGAAACTGGCCCAACGGGAGGGGCGTGATTTGTTGGCAGAAATGGCCGATGAACTGGAACGTAAAATCGCCCGCAAAATGGCCGAACGCGATATGCTGCGCACTCAATTTGAGAATCTTTAACAAACGGTACAAACTTCCTCTGGTTAAGATTGGTTTATAATGCCACAATGAACCTGTCCAAACTGAACTTAACGAGGAAGTAGTATGACAAATTCCGCAGAAACTGAACTGAAACATTTGAAAACGGCCGTACGCTACCTGATCGGCCTCCTGGAAGAAGGCTCCCTGGTCCCGCGTTATGATGAATCCACGCGCAAGGAGATCAGCCTGGTTTTGCAGCACTTGCTGCACAAGGTCGAGGGGTTGCCAGAAGGTGTGCCCGAAAATTTGGTCCAGGGAACGGCCGTACGTGCCCTGGTAGAAGCCGCCTCTGAACATGATGAAGCTGCCCAGCATGAGCGCAACGATTCTTTAGAGCGCCAAATGTGTGAAGCAGAAGCGTGGGCTTCTATTCACGGGCACCAGCTGGAGCCCTGGGAGCAAGTCACTGGTTCTGTGATGGAATATCAAACATCATGCGAGCAGTGCGGCGGCTTTGTCTATGTCAGTTACAATAGCAACTATAATCTGCTTTTAGAAACGTGCGAACGCGTCAAACAAGAATGAACGTTTCTTGAATCATCCCCAGCCTCACTTTGCGTATTTGCCTGGATGAACTACCATAGCTATAACCAGACAAAAGCAGTGTGAGAGATAGGTATGATTGAAACGAAGACCACCTGGAATGACAGCGGCTACGATTGTGATCATTGCGGGGGGCAAATTCTAGAACGCACCGATATCGAAACGGGCCAACCAGCGCGGGTCTGTTATCAATGCCAGGTTTGTGGCTGCCAGTGGCAACTTGGTGGAGATGTTTTGCGGATTGGCAACATGAGTAGTTGCCGTCGTGCCCAACGTGTGCGTGTTAAAAGCCAGCCAAAAGAACAATTGAATCCTAACCAACTGCGACTGGCTATTGTTATTGGCGTTTTGGTTTTGTTGGGCATTGTTCTGTTGGGTGGGTTGGTGGCCATTCGCTTCCTGGTTCCGCTGGCGATTGCGCTGTTTGTGTTTCGTGCCGTTTACCAGATGGGCAAAGAGCGCATGTGGTGGTAGGGGGGATGTTATGATGATGGAGTGGGTTTTTGCCAGGCGCTCATCCTGGCTTGGGCGTTGGCTGCCGTTGCTGTTAGCAATGGGAGTCATTTTTTTTGCGTCCCATCAGCCAGCGACTGATTTGCCCAACTTTGGTTTGGGGGATGTGGTTTTTAAGAAAACGGGGCACTTTTTAGGCTATGCAGGTTTGGCGCTTTTGGCTTTGCGCGCGATGTTGGATTGGCAACGGCCGTATCTCTCTGCTGTGATCCTCGTACTTCTATTCTCAATGAGTGATGAATTCCACCAAACCTTTATTCCGGGCCGCAACGGCACGCCGGTGGATGTCGCCATCGACATGAGCGGAGCGTTATCCTGCCTTTGGTTATTTCGTTGGCGATTGGCAAAGCAAGGTGCCAAATCACCTTCTTCAGTTCGTGCGCAATAGAGGAAATTAGGAAACGGCCGTTTCTTCGTTGGTCGCGTGTTCAGAGTTGGCCCGCAGCTCAATTGGGCCAAACAGTTCGGTCTGGCTGGCCAAAATCTCTCGCCGCTTAATGAGTTCCAACACCGCCAGCAGCGTAATCGAAATTTCTACCCGGCTCGTTTTGGTTGAGAGCAGATCGGTAAAACCAAACGCCAGCCCTGTTTTGGCCTGCTGACGCAGCCGACCGATCTGCCCCTCAATAGTGATTCGGCGCGGTTGTACAATAGCCACGCTCTCCTCCCGGTCATCGACGCGAGACAACGCTCCTTGCACAGCAGCCAACAATGCATCTATCGTCACGCCGCTCATATCCAGCCGGCCTTCCAGTTTAGGCGGCGGCGCGACCCGCAAATAGGTGCGCAGCCCTTGTTCCTCGCGATCTTGTAACCAGGCGGCGGCTTGCTTAAACCGTTTGTATTCGCGCAGCTGGCGCAGCAGGGCCTCAGCAGGGTCTTCCTCTTCTTCCTCACCTTCAATGAGGATAGTGGTTTGCGGCAATAAAGCGCGGCTCTTGATTTGCACCAGACGCGCGGCCACCACCAGGAAGTCAATCAGCTCTTCCATCCGGTTTTGCTTCATCTGTTCAATTTGTTCTAAGTACTGTTCAGTGACTTTTACCAGAGAGATGGCGGTGATGTCGAGCTCTTGTCGCTCGATGAGGTGAAGTAACAAATCCAGGGGGCCAGCGAAGCTGGGGAGGTCAATTGTGTACGGGCGCGCCATGCGCCCTATTGTAGCGCGCTGCCTATAAAACGGCGAAAGCCGCCACAATCAAAACGAAAATCGAGAGAACGAAAACGGCCGTCCACATCAACTGTCGGTCTTGCTTTTTTTGTACTTCTCGTCGCTCATGAATCCCATGCAGCCGTTCCCGCTCTTTTTCCAGCAGCGTGGCCATGCGCCGGTCGGAATCAGCCCGCTCTTTTTCCTTAAACGCCTCAGCTTCGCGCATTTGTTCATCCAGCCGAGTCATGGTGGAATGCTGATTGTGCAGATGGAGCAGCTGGAAAATGTCCAGCGCGGCTCCACAATCCTGACAATATTCTGCCCCAGACCAATTGGATGTGCCGCAACGCTCACAGCTGCGCATCATGGCGGTGCCGCAAATGCGACAAAAGCCACTGTCTTCTTTGTGGTATTGACCGCAAGTGGGACAAACATGACCTTCCAACAGTAAGTGACTGCTGCAAGCTGGACAAACGATTTGCTGTCCTTGGTCTTTTAGATTTATGGGATGGGTGCAGCTGGGGCACGCCACTTCAATTAGAATTTCATCGGTCACAGTGTTATTTCCCAAAATAAAGTTTATGGAAAAAGTATAGAGTTTGACTGGCAAAAAATATACAGGAAGAAAGTATCAGGATGACTTACGGGGGAGGGAGGGAGTGGGAAGTGAGAAGTTGCAGGTTAGCACTTGCCACTTCTTCTCATCTTGGTCGCATAATGCAGTACACAAAGCCATTCATCTGTACCAGATCTGTGGTTTCGTATTGCTGGCCGATGGCGTCCAGAACAGGCGGGGGATAAAACTGGGCACGCAGGACGATGGTGTCGAATGCCTGGTTGTTGAGCATGGCCAGCATTTCGCTGAGATCAACTTCATTGTTGTTGTACAAATTGAGCAGTTGGGTGGGGTTGGTAACGATGTCCCGTCCGGCGCGGAAATTAAACCCGGCATCTTCGCTGAAAGCGGCCGTTTCTCTCTGCAAAATATGTTCCGTAATCTCAATACCAGCGGCTGTGTCAGCAGCCGTTGGCAGGCGACCCAGCAGCGATACGCCCGCCGAATCAATGTACGGAATCGCTTCCGGCTCGCGCGGGGCGGAGCAGGAGGTTTGTGGGGCAATCATTACCTCGGTGGGGCGACCCAGGGCAGCGGCGATGGCCGCCAGGGCAGGCGTGTGCGTGGGCATGTGGAACATTTGGTTGGCCTGGAAGAGGAATAATATAGGAATGGTCATCATCAAGGCGAAATGCGTTTTGGGAGATTGGAGACTGGAGATTGGAGATTGGGTGTCTGATTGCTGGCTCCAGGTGAGCAGGCGGTTGAAGGCGAGGCCGGTGAGAATGCAGCTGGCAGCGATGGCCGTGGCAAAATAACTTTCACCTGCGCCCCATTTGCCTGCCGTGACGCTGTTAACCACGGCTACCACAAACCAGATGGTGTAGAGTGACAATCGATCAAAATAGAGTTGGTAGATGGCAAAAAGAACGGCCGTAATCGTCAAAACTGTGTGTAGCCGGAACCATTGGCGGAACAAGCCCTCAGCCTGGCCGGGCACAAACGGGTTGATGTTGGCCGTGACCGTGTTGAGGAACCAGTAGCCATCCGTAGCGACGTTGATCCAGAGGAAAATCAGCCCGGTCACGGCGGCAAAGGGCACCGCCCAGGCGATGGCCCGCTTGGGCTGGCGCAAAAGGAGGAAGATGAAAACGGCCGCAACCGTGGCGTAGGCCAGCTGCTTCGTGTAACCAGCGCACAAAAGCAGCAGCATCACGACCAGAATCCGTTTGTTGTAGAAACGGCCGTTTGCCTCCTCCTTCTCCACTGTTCTGGCCAGATACACCACCGCCACCGTCTCAAACATCACCATAAACATGTGCTGGCGGAACAGCGGCCCGACGTGGTAAACGTAATTGGAAGCCAAAAAAGCCAGCCCGGCCAATGCCGAGAGCCACCACCGCTTGCCTGCTTTTTGCACGGCGTAGCCAATGGCCAAAGCCGTAAGCAATGTGCCCAAATAAGAAACCAGCCGCCCGGTCCAATATTGCGGACCAAAAGCCCATACCAGCGGCACCGTCACCACGTGGAACAGTGGAGGGTAGTTAGAAGAATAAAATGGGTAGCTGTCGTTGTCGCGGTAAGGCCATTCCCCCTGGCTAAACAGCACCGTGTCCATCAACTCAAACCCTTCCCCCTGGTCGTAATCAAAAGGAAAGCGGAAGAGGGCGACGGCGTACAGGTTGTACACCACGAAGTAACCGACAAAGGCCAGCAGCGCCAGCCCGATGAGGAGTTTGGGGAGATAGGTTACGGCCGTTTCCCATCCCGTCGTTTTGGTTTGCGTTTGCTCAATGATTGGACGGCTCATGCAGGTTTGTCCCCCAACGGCAGCAGCGTCAGCCCCACCAAAATAACCGCGCCTGACGCCAGCAGCCCCAGCCGCTGCGTTGGCCCAATGCCATTAAACTGGCCTGCGCCGATCAAATCAATGCCGAACAGCCCCAGAATTCCCAGGCTGCCCAGGGCAATAAATAAAATGCCTAACTGTCGTTTTGTCATTTCACACTTTCACCTTTGAATTTTACCGCCTGAAAGTGTATCTGAAATTAGGGGAGGTGTACAAAATACGGCCGTTTCATCTCAAACATAACCGTAGCTACTCTATCACCCATCTGTCACTTTCTTCACAAAATCTTCACCTAAAATTGAAACCTGAATGACACAAAAATGTCACGGAATTCGTTAACCTTAATACGCGCCACCATAAACAGTCGGTGATGGCGTTTTGTAAAACAATTTGAAGGGGACAGTTCAAACTGTTCCCCAAAGGAAACAAAAATGTCTCAAAAAACTAATCCTAAAAGGAGGTTCGTCGTGAACGAATCAATGCGAAAAACACCCTGGCACCCATTGGGTACGAACATTGATCAACGAGCAAGCTGCGGCTTTCGCCGTCGTAATCGTGTGATCAACCTCTAGTAGTCTCCGTCATCGCCAGGATGCGGGGGAACGGCTAGAAGTTATCACACACCACACTTCTAGCGAGAGCCACAATCATCTTTCTATCATAACTGAATACTTTGTAAAGTAAGTTGCCTCTAAACTTGTCATGCTGAGGTCCTCCGAAGCATCCCTAAAACCATGAACCGGAGAATACTCACGCGGGCAAGGATCGCAACGACCGAGGTTTAGAGGGATTCTTCGTTTCACTCAGAATGACAAATAGGTGGTCAGGCTGTCTTGGCAGCCAGCATGAGGCGGAAGCCGTAGCTGCTGTTCTGGTCGTTGGGGCTGCGGCGGGCGCGGAAGGTGCTGTTAGCGGCCCGCGTGTCGCTCCAGTAAGCACCGCCGCGCAGCACCATCTGGTCGTAAAGCTTCACGTTCAGGTCCTCACGGCCGTCTTCAGCCTGGTACGGATACGGCCGAAAACGACTGCTCATCCATTCCCACACATTGCCACACATCTCCTGGCAACCTACTGGCGACGCCTGGGAGAAGCAGCCAACAGCATTGCTGGTGGCGATGGCCGTATCGTTCACGTTGGCATTTTGTGGTGTGAGGCTGGTTTGGCCGGGATACGGCCGTTGCGGTGCCGGATTTTCTGTGAGTGCTATCGTTGGCAGTGGATCACGCATGGCGTTGGCAATGGGCAAGATGAGGGGCCGCTGCGGAATTTGCAGCCCGCCTCGCGCTGCTTTTTCCCAGGCGACCTCCGTGGGCAGCTGCACTTGCCAACCATCGGGCAAAAGCCGCTGCTGTTGCCAGCGCTGCGTCAGCCAGCGAGTAAAGGCCAGCGCCTCATACCAGGTGATGCCCACCACGGGATGATTGGGCAGGTTAAAGGGACGGCCGTATGCAAACGGCCCTGACCGCCAGCCACGCTGTGCCCAATCCTGCACTTCACCGGGACGCCAGCGTTCCACCGCAGCCGCCTCCGGCCAATATTCTGCCAGGACATACCCTCCCGCATTCACAAACTGGGCAAACTGAGCCTGCGTCACGGGAAAGAGGCTGAGCCAGAACGGTTCCGTCAATCCCTCGTACAAAGCAGCTTGATCTTTTCGCCCTAACCAGAATGGCCCCTCTGGCACATAGCAAAACGGCATCTCGTCTAAAGAAGTAATAGCTGGGCGCGGATCACCTAACTGGCCTAGCAGCACACCCGCTTGAACGCGCTGGCTGGCGGGTAGGGCGGCGGTAGTGGCGGTTTGGCTGAGGGCTTGGGGCACGGCCGTTTTCAATCCCAGGCTCAACATTTCTGGCCCAATCATGACGGCCGTTTCGCCCAGGAGTAAAATCGTTTCAGCATCCTCGTCTGGCTGAGCATCATCTAGGAAGCTTTGCATGATTGTTTGGGCCACCTCAGGCCGGTATTCC
>JBNKLQ010000238.1:0-9497 GCA_050292445.1 Promineifilaceae bacterium (SeqCode)
AACCGGAAAACATCCATTTCGATGATTTCGGCGGCTGAGCACACAAAATGACTGCATTCCTCCTTACCCTGGCTATCACCTTTATTGCTGTAACGGCCATCGTTCTGCTTATCAGCGATGGCTGGGACCGGGGCGATCCGGACCTGCTGCGCAAAGAAATCGGCCGTTTGCAAAGAAGCTGCCACCGGCTGGTCTGGCTCAATCCGCTGCTTGGCTCCACGCAGTATGAACCTTTGACGCGCGGGATGCAGGCCTCGCTGCCTTACATTGACGACTTTTTGCCGGTACACAATTTGGCCAGCCTGGAAGATTTGGCGCTTCATTTGCAAAACTTGACGGCCGAAAAACGGCCGTCCCGCCACCAACAGCCCAAGTTATCTGGGGCTGCCTTCATCAAAGACAGGTAATAGAACGCTGATTTCCCTGATCTGCCTGATTTTTCCGATCTTTTTATCAGGGTAATCAGGCAAATCTGCGTCCCCTTTCTCTTATGGAAAAAGAGCAGTTTGACATTGATCTGGTGATGGAACGGGTGGCGAAAGCGGTACGGCCGTTTCCCAAAGCCGCCATGTTTGAACTCGCCGAAAAGGGGCATAATAGCCCGTTTGAGCAACTCGTTGGCTGCATTTTGTCCATCCGCACCCGCGACGAAGTCTCGCTGCCCGTCTCGCTCAACCTGTTTGCCCATGCTCGCACGCCGCAGCAAATAGCCGCGCTGGACGTGGCCGAAATCGCCAAAATCATTCGCCGCAGCTCCTTTGCCGAGCGCAAAGCCGAACAAATCAAAACCATTGCCCTCCAGTTGGTAGCCGAGTACGACGGCAAACTGCCTTGCAACCGCGACCTGCTGCTTTCGTTTAGCGGCGTGGGGCCAAAATGTGCTAATCTAGCCCTGGGCATTGCCTGTGACCAAAAGGTGATCAGCGTGGACATTCACGTGCATCGCATCACCAACCGCTGGGGCTACGTAGCCGAAAGAACGCCAGAAAAAACGATGGACGCCCTGCAAGCCAAGCTGCCCAAAAAATATTGGATCGCCATCAACCGGCTGCTGGTTCCCTTTGGCAAACACATCTGCACCGCCAGCCGCCCGCGCTGCTCTACCTGCTCTGTGCGGGCTATGTGCCAGCAGGTCGGTGTGGCAGAAAAACGCTAGGGGAATTTATGACCATATCTTTTGAAGAAAGTTATCATGGGTTGCTGCGCAAACATTTGGGCAACCAGCGGATTATTTTACCAACCGTTCGTGGCGTAATTGCGGATGAAGACGGCCGTATCCTGTTCGTCAAACGGAGTGATAATGGCCTGTGGGTGATGCCCGCTGGCAGTCAGGAACTGGATGAATCCGTTCTGGATGCTTTGTGCCGGGAAGTACAAGAAGAGAGTGGTTTGGAAGTTGAGGAAGCGGAACTAATCGCCGTCTATTCCGAACCCCGTTTTCACTTCACCAACAGCTACGGTGGAGAACACCAAATGCTTGCCTTTGTTTTTCTGGTGAAAAAATGGCACGGTACGCTACGGCAAGAAACCGATGAAACGGTAGCGGCTCAATTCTTCCCACTGAATGCGCTGCCAGCAAATCGACCCGCATTTTATGATGAAACATTGGAAGATATGAAAAACTTCAGCGGAAAAGTTATTTTGAAGTGATGAGGTACAACAATGAAAAGGTTTCGCTACTGGGGCAGCCTCCTTTGCCTGACATTGCTAATCAGTTTCATTTGGCAGCATGGTTTGCAAGCAGATGAACCAACTCCCCAAGATGATGATGGTCCCCAAACTATTTTAGGCGAGGCGGCGCAGGGAACGGCCGTCTCCACACCATCCCCCACGCCAATTCCAGAAGAAATGGAACGGCCGTTAGGCGACCAACTGCTCTATCTACCCATTATCATCAACCAGAAACTTGGCCCAGAAGCCCAGGCTGTTGTTGATCTGGTGAATGCTGAGCGCGCTTCTGCCGGATGTGCTCCGTTGCAGGTGAACTTCAAATTAGCAGCCGCCGCCCAAGGCCACAGTGAAGATATGGCCTTCAATGATTTCTTCTCTCACACAGGATCAGATGGCTCCAATGCAGGAGAACGGATCGCTGCCCAAGGTTACAGTTACTCCACCTGGGCAGAAAATATCGCTGCTGGTTACGCAACGGCCGCTTCTGCCGTCAATGGCTGGATGAATAGTTCTGACCATCGGGCTAATATTTTGAACTGCAATCTGCAAGAAACGGGCGTGGGCTACTACTATCTGGCCAACGATACCGGCAGCGAAAATTGGCATTATTATTGGACCCAGGTATTTGCCTCACCTTAAAGGACGTGAAATATGAAAGAAGTCATCAACGACATCAATCGTTGGCAGGCAGAAAACCAGACGGTCGCTCTGGCGACCGTGGTACAAACCTGGGGCTCGGCACCACGTAAAGTGGGGGCTAAGATGGCCCTGACGCCAGGCGGGGCGATCAGCGGCTCGGTGAGCGGCGGCTGCGTGGAAGGCGCGGTGTTTGAGGAAGGCACGGCCGCACTCGAAGCCAACCATCCCAAGCTGCTGCATTACGGCGTGGCCGACGAGACCGCCTGGGATGTGGGGCTGGCCTGTGGCGGCACGGTCGAGGTGTTTGTAGAGCCTTTGGATACGGCCGTTTACCACTTTATCCACAACCTTATCCAAAACGACGAGGCGGGCGCAGCTATCACCATCATTCGCGGGCCAGAGGAACTGCTGGGGCGCAAGCTGGCCGTCAGCCGGGCCGGGGCGCGCGTAGGCACCCTGGGCGATGCCGCACTGGACGCTCAGGCCATCGCCGCCGAAGCCAAGGCAGTAAATCCGCAGCGCGTGCAGCTCAGCGAAGAAGTGGAAATTTTCATCGACACCGTGCGCCCAGCCCCCACGCTAATCATGGTCGGCGGCGTGCACATCGCCATTGCCCTCACCAGCTACGCCAAGACGCTGGGCTACCGCACCCTGGTCATCGATCCACGCCGTGCCTTTGGCAGCGACGAGCGCTTTCCCCATGTAGATCAGCTCATCCAGGCCTGGCCAGACAAAGCCTTTGCCAAGGTGAAGATTACGCCAGAAACGGCCGTAGCCCTGCTCACCCACGATCCCAAAATCGACGATCCGGCCCTGAAAATCATCTTGAAGGCGAAGCCGTTTTACATTGGCGCATTGGGCAGCAACAAGACACACAATAAGCGCATCGAGCGGCTGCGGGGCTATGGTTTTGGCGATGCGGAAATCGGCCGTATTCACGCCCCCATCGGCCTGAAAATCGGTGCCCAAACGCCGGAGGAAATCGCTCTAGCCATCATGGCCGAAATTGTGCAGGCGAGGAGTGGAAGATGATGATGGAAAACTACGACAAAGTTAAAGTGGATGAAAGTTCAGTCGATCATTCGTGCCACAAATTCACCCAAATAAGCTGTAACTTCACTTTTTTCACTAGCTTTTCGTCTAGCGTCCAAAATTCAGCTCCCATACGCTCGGCTAAAGCCAGATAATGCGCATCGTAGGTTGCTGAAAGCTGGAATGTTTGAGCCATCTGCAACGCACGTTGATGTAAATTAGCATCCATCATGGTAACAATGTTTAAATTCAAACCAAGTTGAAAAGCAGCTTCCGCTTCATGGCTTGTTAACTGTCCATGACGCACATATTGATGAAGCACATTGTTTACCTCATAGAAAATGAGGGTTGGGGCTATTAGAGACGAACCTGAATCCAGCCAGTTTTCCCAAAAATTGGCAATCGGCGAACCCGGTTCACCGGAAACCAAAAAACGAACCAACATACTGGCATCAGGGCAGTAAACTTTGGATGCTGTCACTTCTTTCCTCGCGCATTTGCTGGATGATTTCTTCGGGAGCCGTTAAAGGTTCCCCTTCTCGACGCTCTTTTATGGTTTGGCTCAATTCTGTGATTTTATAAAACGTGTCACGCCAGCTGGTATTAGCGCTTTGGGCAACAAGGTTTTCATACTCAGTAACGGCAATGACCACAACTTGTGGTTTACCTGCACGTTCAACAAAGACAGGTTCTTTTTGCTCGGTTACATGCCGCATCAATTCACCAAAATGGATACGGGCCTCAGTGGCACTCATTGTTTTGCTCATAATTCTTCTCCGATTGATCAATCCATTAATCAATTGGCAACATTATAGCATAACTAAACAGTTTTTTGACCACGAACTATCACGGCCGTTCCCCATCCCCTAACCGAATTCAGCAAATAAATTGCCTCACACCGCTCCAAATATTGTTGCGCTCAACCGAAAACACTTGAGTGCTTGAGCCTACTGCTTTCTCTCTTTATGATTACCAGGAAACAAAATCGGGAGGATAAAATGCACGACTTAATGTCTCAACGTAAATCCGGTTTTTTTCTGGGACTCTGTATTTTGGTGACAATTTACATTGGCTGGCACTTATTGTTGCCAATCATGATCATTTATATTCCCATTTCTTATACGCATGTGGGCATTCCTTTTCCAGATTTTGGTAGAAAAGGGTACGTGCGCCCTGAATATGACGTGTCCTTTTCTGCGAACGGCCGTTTTGTAGCATTCACCTCCAACGGGAATTCCCTCAGGCATTACGATGACCGCAGTAACAAAGGTTTGTTTCTCTACGACGCACAGTCAGGGAAAACACGGCAAATTTCCACAGGTCTTTGGAATCCGGCCATTAGTATTGAAAGACCCAAAATATCAAAAGACGGCAGTCACATCCTCTTTTTTGCTGCAAATGTCAGCAGTAACCCAACCATCTTGTATCCACCCGTCCGACTCTATCTCTACAATGTGAAGGCGCAGGAGACCAAAGAAATTGTTTTACCTGAAGAAGTTCCCTTGTCGATAAGAAGCCAATTCAAACTTTCGCCAGACGGCCGTTACCTTGGCAGCGTTGTTTCCACGGATGTGATGTTTATTTATGATCAAACGACTGACATCTACACAACGTTTTCTGGAGAGCAGCTTTATGCGTCTGCTTATGACTATAAAATACAAAATTTCAGCTTTCTACCCAACCAAAAAATCCTTTTTTCCGCCAGAAGTGGGCCGAATGACCTGTACGGTATCTACTCATTAGAATCAGATACTTATGGTGTTATTGACCAGTCAACGTATGACAGCTTGAGTCATAACAGGGAGGAACCAAGACCAGAAGACATAGTAGGTTTTGTTCGGAAGGATTATAATAGATTTTATGGACTCTCATCTGATGAGAACACGGCCGTACTCTTGTTAGGCGAAAATCATGCAACGTCAGGCGACTATAACTTGACGTATGACTTGTATCAGCTTGACCGTCAAACAGGAGAGCTCCAGCGCATTCCCACACCCAACTGGAAGCTGTCTGCATTTATCATTTTGACCGTCGTAAATACCGTGCTGGCCGGCTACATTTTGTTTACGGATTCGGCAGGAAAACGGCCGTTCCCCACCCCCTAACCGAATTCAGCAAATAAATCCCCTGGCACCGCTCTAAATCGGCAATGGTCAAAACCTTTTCGCACAAGGGCAACCTGCCAGGATTTTGCCAACCTTCTGGATTTTTGAGCAGGTAGCTGCGGAAGGTGCCGCCCAGCAGGCCAGATTCAATCGGCGGGGTCACCAGTTCGCCATCTAGCAGCAGGGCGATGTTGGAGCTGCTGGCCTCGGTCAACTCGCCGCGCTCGTTGTGCAGGATCACTTCGTCGCAGTCGGGGCGAGAAGCGCGGGCAGCGTCGTACAGGTGGCGGCGGGTGGTTTTGTGGTATAGCCAGACGGTTTGCGAATCGACCGGCGCTTGCGCCAGTCCGACGCGCGCGGGTTGGGGCCGTGCGCCCACACTCAGTGGAACGGTTTGCAGGGTAAAGCTGCCGTCTTGGGCCAACAGCAGTCGCACTTTCACCGGTTCATTAAGCGTTTGAGTGAGTGAATCAAGTTCGGTGTGTACGGCCGTTTCCTCCCACCCAATCCCAAAATATTCCGCTGAGTTACGCAATCGCGCCAGGTGCTCATCCAGCAAAAAGAGGCCCCCTTCTGGCTGCCACAACATCGTTTCGATCAGCTGGAAAGACGGCCGTTTCTCCGTCAGCACTTTTGATTTCACCCGGCACTCCTCGTACTCATCCGCCGCCACCGAATCCCAAACGATGCCGCTGCCCACGCCGTAGGTGGCGCGTTCTTGCTCCCGATCCACCAGGACGGTGCGGATGGCCACGTTAAACTGCGCCTGCCCATCGGGGCCGAAGAAGCCAATCGCGCCGGTGTAAATGCCGCGCGGCTGCGGCTCCAATTCCTTGATAATTTCCATCGTGCGCACCTTGGGCGCGCCGGTGATGGAGGCGCAGGGGAACATGTTGGCCAAAATCTGGCTCAGCGGCGCGTACGTTTGGGCCTCCACGGTAGAGGTCATTTGCAGCAGCGTGGGGTAGCGTTCCACCTCGAACAACTTGGGCACGGTCACGCTGCCCACCTGGGCCACCCGCCCCATGTCATTGCGGATCATGTCTACAATCATCACATTTTCCGCCCGGTTTTTCTCCGATTGGGCCAGCCAGGCGATGTTGGTTTTGTCTTGGGCCAGGGTCAGGCCGCGCACGGCCGTTCCCTTCATCGGTTTTGAGTGCAGCCGCGTGCCGTCCAGGCCAAAAAACAGCTCCGGCGAAGCGGAGCAAATGGCAAAACGGCCTATGTCGAGGTACGCAGCGTAATCCGCCTGCTGCGCCGCCACCAACTCGGCAAAATAAGCCAACGGCTCTCCAGCAAAGCTGGCGTGTTGGGGAAATGTATAGTTCACTTGATAGGTATCCCCCGCCGCAATGTGATCCTTAATTTGCTGGATGGCAGTGTTGTAAGCGGTACGGCTGATGGCTGGCTGCCAGTCACCTACGGCGGGAGATTGGAGATTGGAGATTGAGCAATCTCTAATTTCCTCAAATTCTTCAAACAAGCCGAACCACAGCAGCGGCAGTCCATCTAGCGGCTGATGAACCGCCAGGTCAAACGCGGCGGCGGCTTCGTAGGCAATAAATCCGGCAGCATAGAGATTTTCGGCGCGAACGGCCGTTTCCAATTCAACCAACGCGGGCAAAACTTCCTGGGGGGAAACGGCCGTTACAGTTCGCACCGGCTGTTGGAATTTGCGCCAGAAACGGCCGTGTTGTAGTAAAACGATGGGGGACATTTCGGTAATCAGTAAACGGTAATCGGTAATCGGTTTACCGTTCACCGATTACCGATTACCGATAACCGTTAACCCTCCGGGTCATCCTCCGCCTTGCCCTTGCCCAGGGAGACGGAACGTTCATAGGCGGCCCAAATGCCACGTGAGATAACGGTGCGCAGACCGCCCTTTTCCATGTGGTACAACGCTGCAGCAGTGGTACCGCCGGGGGAAGTGACCTGATTGCGCAGTTCGGCCACGTGTTTGCCCGATTCAATAGCATAATTCACCGAACCAATCATCGTCTGGAAAACCAGCTGCTCTGCAATGCGCCGGGCAAAACCCAGATGGACACCAGCATCGATCATCGCCTCCATCATCATGAAGACATAGCCAGGACCGGAACCGCTCAGCGCGGTAGTCATGTCCAAATATTCTTCCTCGTCCATGTAGATTTCCTGCCCCAAAGAGGCCAAAATCGCCTGGGCCTGCTGCTTATGCATATCTGTCACTTCCGGCGTCGCGGTCCAGACGGTGATGCCCTGGCCGATTTGCGCGGGGGTGTTGGGCATGGCGCGCACCACAGCGGCATGGGCTGTGCCATCGGCCAGCTTTCTGATGGGCACCCCAGCAATAATAGAAAGCAACAAATCCTGACGGCGCAAATGGCCCCGAATTTCCGGCAAAACGTAGGGCAGCGTCTGCGGCTTAATGGACAAGACCACAATTTGCCCATTTTCGGCCGCTTCCCGATTGTCTGTCGTGACACCGATACCATAGCGATCTTTCAGCTCTTCGCGCCGTTGGCCCCAGGGATCGGCCGCCAAAATCTGGTTGGGCAGCACGCTTTTTTGCGCCAGCAAGCCGCGAATCATCGCCTCGCCCATCACCCCACTGCCAATAAATGCGATTGTTTTGTCTTCAAACATGATTCCCTCATACATTTCCCCGGAAACTCCAAGTTTCCGGGGAAATAACTAGCTGGTAAAACTTTCCTGGCGCAGCGTTACTTCTTTCAATCGCGCCATGTTTACTTCAATGCCCAGGCCAGGGCCAGTGGGCACAGTGATTGTACTATCTTCTGCATTCAAGAAAAATGGCGTGGCGATGTCGTGTTTGTAGTAGCGAGATGTCGCCGAGATGTCGCCGGGCAGAGTGAAACCCGGCAGCGAGGCCAGGGCCAGCTGCGCCGCTCGCCCCACGCCAGTTTCTAACATGCCGCCAACCCATAGACCCAATCCATTGGCCACGCCCAAATCGTGAATCTTGCGTGCTTCCGTCCAGCCGCTGACCCGCGTGGGTTTCACGTTAATGATGTCACACGCTTGCAAAGCGATGGCTAAACGAGCATGGTCAGCGGAATGGATGCTCTCATCCAGGCAGAGCGGACTTTTGATTTGCGGCCGTAATTTGCTGTGGTCATAAATGTCTTCGTAGCCTAACGGCTGCTCAATCATCAGCAAGTTCAGGTCATCCATTGATTGAAAAATGACGGCATCGTCCAGGGTGTAGGCGGAATTGGCATCGAGCATGATGGGCACGTCGGGGAAGGTGTGGCGGGCTTGCCAGGCCAACTTCACGTCCCAGCCCGGCTTAATTTTGAGCTTGATACGGCCGTATCCCTCGTCCAAATGTTTGGCAATGACATCCATCGTCTGGGCAATGCTGGGCTGCGTGCCGATGCTTACACCCACCTTCACCCGCTCGCGTGGGCCTTCCGGGTACGGTTGAGCTAATTTCTGGGCAAAAGAAAGGCCATCCCGCTGAGCGGTGATGTCCCAAGCAGCCTGTTCCAGTCCAGCTTTGGCCAGCGGATGGCCACGCACTTTGCGCAACCAACCAGGCAGCTGCTCCGGCTCATCCAGTTCTTTGCCCAACACAGCAGGAATAAGAAAGTCGGAGAGAATGTGCCAGGCGGTAACGGCCGTTTCATAACTGTAGCCCGGATCGTTGGTGGCCACACATTCGCCCCAGCCCGTCAAACCGTCAGCGTGCAATGCCAAAATCAGGGCATCGCGCTGCTGCTGCACGCCAAAGCTGGTGCCAAACGGCGACACCAACGGCATGGAAATGTGATAAAGGTCTACGCGATCTATCCGCATAAAAATCCCCGATAATTATTTGGTTCTTTTGTAACCAATTCGCCAATTCATGTAATAATTAATATCCTCGATCGTTTCTTCTGCACATTCATGCACTTCAGGATCGGAATCCCTACGGGCACGAAACAAGATTGGTTTAACCAAATGTTTCTCTAACTTTCCGTGGACACGGGCAACGTAGCCCAATGCTCGAACCGCATTTGTACTCACTGTTTTGTCTGGATGATTAGACAATCGAATACATAAATC
>JBNKLQ010000239.1:0-9491 GCA_050292445.1 Promineifilaceae bacterium (SeqCode)
CAACGCTTTGCCCGTTCGCGTGTCCAGGTCCAGCAAACCCTCTTCGGCCATGGTGGCAAAATAGCGGCTTAGCTGGGGGTCTAACTGGTTGAAGATGTTGAGGGTATGCTGAATGAGCGCATCCTGGCCTTGATACGGCCGTAACGATTCCCCATCTGAATCATCAACCAATGTCCCTTTTTCTGGCACCCAATCCCAAGGACGCAGCCTGTCATACCCTAACCGCTTCTTTTTTCGGTTTAGAATACGGCGCAGGGCAGGCACGACGGCCGTTTCAATTGCCTCGTGAAACGTCAGACAATCTTCTGGCGTGTAATCAAAACGGCCCTTTTCGCGGAAAGCATAGGCGCGATAATCAGGCAAATCGGCATTGTAAGCAATCTGTTGCCGCAGTTCGAGCAGTTGGCTATACACCTCGTTCAACGGCTCACGCTGGCTCAACCACAAGTCGGAAATCGCTTGCCACGCTTTTTGCCGCACAGCACGATCTTTGTCATTCAAAAAGAAGCCAAGCTGGCTCAGGTTCTTTTCCTCACCCTCCCACTCAGTTTTAAGACCTCCGGCAATTTTTTCATATTCATTTTCCAGCTTGGACGCTTCGGTAAACAGGGGAATATTTTCTTCCCGGTACAGATCCGCCTCGTTTTGCATGTTGCGCAGCACAAGCACCATATCCTGCAAGGCGACGTTGTGGGGATCAAAGGTCAGCAGCCGTTCTTTTAGCGACTGAACCGCGACCTGCGATTGAGGGAACACATCTTCTATCAGATCGAGAAAAGCTTGTTCTTTCTCTTCATCCGTGGTGTCCTGCGATTTTTCGATGTAAATCATGGAAGCGGCTTCAAACAACAGGCGGGTGAGGTCGGACCAGTCGGTTAACCATTGGCGTAGAGTTTCGGGGGTCAACGGCCGTTCCACCAATTCCTTAAAATAAGGCGCAAACGTCTCCCAGCTGCGAGGGTTAATTGCTTCAATTGAACGAGGCAAGACAAATGCTGTCATGGCAAGCTCTCCAAAAAAGGTGTTTGTGAAAATAAAAAGCCCCTGCCGGCGGGCAAGGGCTTAAAAATTGAGGCGACGACCGGATTCGAACCGGTGATAAAGGTTTTGCAGACCTCTGCCTTACCACTTGGCCACGTCGCCAGGAAACAAATCCGGCAGGCTTATGGCCTGCCGGACGTCAGAGCGGGCAACGAGATTCGAACTCGTGGCCTTCTCCTTGGCAAGGAGACGTTCTACCACTGAACTATGCCCGCAAAGAGAATTTCTTCTACACAGTTATACCAACTGCTTATTTATTTAGCAAAACTTTTTTTATTTGCCAAATTTTTAAATATGCCAGGACCCAGGCTCGAACTGGGGACACCTGCATTTTCAGTGCAGTGCTCTACCGACTGAGCTATCCCGGCTGGTAAACGACCTTGTTGAAGGCTGGGAAATTCTATCCAAAGCGGCATTGCCTGTCAAGTGCCGTGCGCCAAAAATGGGTCTCAATAAGCATTTATTTACCCTACCAGTACTCTAGGTTTAAAGATCAACGGCCGTATTCCCTCTGGTGGTAAGAACGGGCTATGGTAGAAAGACGGCCGTTCTCTATACAATGGCTTTTAGGTTCTTCAACCAATCCTTCAAGAAGATGACTATGGGCAAGGAAGTATTATGGAAACAGTAAAAAACGGGGTTGCCAGCACCGCCTCAGATAAAAATCTGGACAGCATGCGCCTCTGGCTGGCGCAAAAAATCGAGACTTCTCTCCCGAAAACGCTCACCTTGGATCGTACGCCGCAAACCATCAAATTGATCCAGGAACGGTATCAACTCGCTCGCCAACATGCCAAAATCAAAATCGCCCCGGCGGACGAAAAGCAATTTTTCGAAGATCTGCTAGATGAGATTTTAGGCTTTGGCCCGCTGGAGCGTATTCTCAGCGATGAGGACGTCACCGAAGTGATGGTAAACCGCGCCGACCTAGTCTATATTGAAAAAAAAGGGCGATTAACCGAATCCGGCGTGACCTTTGTGGATGATGCCCACGTAGAGCGCGTTATTCGCAAAATCATTGAGCCGTTGGGGCGATTCGTGGGTAGAGATTCGCCGCTGGTGGATGCTCGCTTGCCCGATGGCTCTCGTGTGAATGCCGTTGTTTCCCCCTGTGCCATCGACGGGCCTAACATCACCATTCGTAAATTTTCGCGCAACCCATTTGGCATTCAAGATTTGATCAACTTTGGCAGTCTGAATGAAGACATGGCTAAGTTTTTAGAAGCATGTGTAAAAGCCAAACTCAACGTCGTGGTTTCTGGGGGGACTGGCTCCGGTAAAACGACACTGCTCAATGTGCTCTCCAGCTTTATTCCCGATGGAGATCGCATTGTCACCATTGAGGATGCAGCCGAATTGAGCCTGCTCCAGCGGCATGTGGTTCGTTTGGAAACCAAAAAACCCTCCAAAGTAGGTGACAGCGAAGTGACCATTCGTGATTTGGTCATTAACTCGCTGCGTATGCGGCCAGAGCGCATTGTGGTCGGTGAATGTCGTGGCGGTGAGGCATTGGATATGTTGCAAGCCATGAACACAGGCCACGATGGCAGCCTGACCACGATTCACGCCAACAATCCCCGTGACACCATCTCTCGTCTGGAAACGTTGGTGCTCATGGCTGGAATGGATTTGCCGCTTTCTGTAGTACGTAAACAAATTGTTTCGGCCGTGAACCTGATTGTGCAGCAAGCACGCTTGCGCGATGGCAGCCGTAAAGTCACCAACATCACCGAAATCACGGGCATGGAAGGTGAAGTGGTGGTCATGCAAGACATCTTCAAGTTTAATGAGCAAGGGGAAACCGAAGATGGCAAAGTGCAAGGCGAGTTTGCCCCCGGGGGGATGCGGCCGAATTGCGAAGAGCGTCTGCGCAACTATGGCTTTAACCTGCCCGCCACCATGTTTATGGGCAATCGCGCTGGCGGACTTAGCCGCCGTATGCGCTAAATTTTTCAACTCACCCTATCAGTTAAATTTAGAAGGGCCTGGCGGGTTTGAAAATGAAAAACCCGTCAGGTCTTTTTGATCCACCTCGACCCGCATTCTGGCCTGCGTTAAAATGGTCACATGAAAGTTTTCCTCAACAGCATCGGCTGTCGCCTAAACCAAAGTGAAATTGAAACAATGGCCCGCCAGCTGTTGGCGGCAGGGCATGAGATTGTGACGGAGTCGGTAGAAGCCGACAAAGTTATCATCAACACCTGCGCCGTCACCGCCGAGGCCGCCCGCGACGCCCGCAGTCAAACCCGACGCATCCACCGCAATAACCCTGATGCCGAGATTTTGCTCACCGGCTGCTATGCCACCATCGCCCCCGATGAACTGGGCAAGGTGCAGGGAGCTGGGCGCGTGGTGGTCAACCAGCAAAAAACGCAGCTTGTGCAAATGTTGGACCCTAAAGCCCGTATCGAGCTGCCCGTGTTTGACCAGGAACCGGTGCTGCGTGAATTTTTGGCCGGAAGCATGGGAGCCAACACCCGAGCCTTCATCAAGGTGCAGGACGGCTGCGACAACAAATGCACCTTTTGCGTTACCACGGTGGCCCGGGGCGCGGCCCAAAGCCGCCATTTGGGCGATGTGGTTACGGAGATTCAGGCATTGGCCGCCGCTGGCTACCAGGAAGCGGTGCTGACTGGCGTGCATTTGGGCAGTTACGGTCATGATTTTGGCAATGCAACAGGGCTGCGCGATCTGGTGCAGGCCATTTTGCAGCACACCGATATTCCCCGGCTGCGCCTCTCTTCGCTGGAGCCGTGGGATTTGGCCCCAGACTTCTTCACATTGTGGCAAAACCCGCGCCTGCTGCCTCACCTGCACATGCCGCTGCAATCCGGCAGCGACAAGATTCTTAAGCGGATGGCGCGCCGCACCAGCCGCACCAGCTTCCGCGAGCTGGCCAACGCCGCCCGGTCTCATATTCCCAATCTTAATCTGAGCACTGACGTGATTGTGGGCTTTCCTGGGGAAACAGAAGCGGATTTTGCCGACAGCCTGGAATTTGTGGAAGCGATTAACTTTGCCCGGCTGCATGTGTTTAGCTACAGTCCACGACCGGGAACGGCCGCTTCCCAATTCCCCCAGCAAATCAATGGCAAAGTCAAAAAAGAGCGTGCCCACCGCATGATCGACCTGGGCAAAAAGCTCAGCCACGAATTTCATCAGCAGTTTGTGGGGCAAACACTCAATGTGCTGTGGGAAACCAACGTAGGGGCAAACAACGGCGGCCTGCGCTGGGTAGGTTACACGGACAACTACATCCGCGTGCAGGCCAATGGGCCAGTGGACCTGTTCAACCGCATCACCCCAACGGAAATTACAGAGGCGGAACCAGACAGTGTGGCCGGGAGAGTGATGATTTAGGACAACGTTCTGGGAAAATTTTTCGCTTAGTTCAAAACGATAAGTGTAGATATTGGGACAACCAAGAAGTTTTCAACATAACCAACAAATTAATCATTAACAATTGGCTATTCGCCATTTACCATTAAATCGGCCGTCATGTACAGGCCATCCATCTGGAAGTTGTGGTGTTTGGCATAATATTCCCGCGTGCCAATGGCGCTGATGACGGCGATTTTGCCATAGCCCGCCGCCCGCGCCATCTCTTTTGCCTTGTCAATTAGCTCCGACCCCAGCCCCATGTGCTGCGCTTCGCCGCTGCTGTCTTCCCCCAGGTTGAGCGCCGGGCCATAGACATGCACTTCGCGAATCATGGCGTGGTTTTCTAGCTCTGGCAGCGGATGGGGCGCGTCGCGGTGCGGCAGCGAAAGCCGCAAAAAGCCCGCCAACTTATCATCGTCCGTCTCAAAACTAAGAAAATGTTCGGTGGTGGCATCCGTCTCATACGTTTCGATTTTCAGGGACAAATCGCCAGGCTTCACCTTGTCTCGCCGCACTTCACGGCAGCGGATGCATTGGCAGCTCAGGCCGCGATCCGCCATGCGCTGGAGGGCAATCTGGCGCAGGTTGGCTTTTTTATTACCGGCCACCACATTGTTCGTGGGAAAGTCGCGAATGACGCGGTTGAGGCGCACGTAACGGGGCACCTGCACCTTGCAGGCGACCAGCAGCTCAGTAAGCGTTTCTTCGTCGTAGGGGTGGTATTCGCCGCGCTGCCAGTATTCGTACAGTTCAGCATTTTCCACCAACATGCAAGGGTACACTTTGAGTTCGTCGGGGCGTACGGCCGTATCCGACCAAATCTTGCCAAAATCTTCCACATCACTTTCCGGCGTGGCTCCCAGCAGATTGGCCATCCAATGACCGTGAATCTTAAAACCAGCCAGCCGCAGCAGGCGAAAGGCATCGCGGGTGCTTTGCACATCGTGGCCGCGATTGTTCAATGCCAGGACACGTTCATCTAAACTTTGGATGCCGACCTGCACTTTGGTCACGCCCAAATAGCGCAGCCAGCGCAGCTCGTCCACATCTACGTGGTCCTGGCGCGTTTCTACCACCAGCCCCACGTTGCGGCGCGGTCCCACGGCGTTTTTCTGCTGCGCCTCGACGAGTGTTTCTGAATCTTCCCCGTTCATGGCATCCAGGCAGCGCTTGACAAACCATTCCTGGTAATCGCGGCGGTAGCTGGACCAGGTGCCGCCCAGGATGAGCAGCTCGATCTTTTCAGCAGGATGGCCGATTTGCTCCAGGGCGCGGATGCGGGCGGCCGTTTGCGAATAAGGGTCAAAGCCGTGGCGTTCGGCCCGCTGGGCACCGGGTTCGTCATGCAGGTAGCTTTTGGGCATACGCACGTCGGTGGGGCAGAAGATGCACTTGCCAGGGCAAGGATACGGCTTGGTGAGCACCGTCACCACGGTCACGCCCGCCTGGCTGCGGATGGGTTTCATTTGCAGGTGGGTGCGCACGTCGGGGTCAAATTCGGCCCAGCCAGCCTCGCACAGCTCTTCGTACAAGCGGATAACATTGCTTTTGGAGAGCCACGGCAGACCCTGGCGGGCATAGGTGCGCATGGTATGTTGGTACTTTTTGGAGGTTAACGGCCGTTTCCGCAACAGCGTCTCAACCAACTCCAAAAACATCGGCTCCTGACCCTCTGCCAACAGCACCGGCTCATTGCGCGACTGCCATTCGGCTACCTTCACCTGCACCTGGTCTGGTGGTATTAAAATGTTCGGCGTTTGTTTTTTAGCCATAAATTCAAATTATCAACATAGTTTTACGGGTTTGTTCACAGAATTTGCTTCAGTTTTGGTCAATTATCCACAACTTACCCACAAGTTGTTCAACAGGGGTCAAGATAACAATCTTGCCCGACATCAGGTCAGTTCAGCCATTAATTCTACCATAGTGCGCAGCGTCTCAACATCGAACACCGTCATGTTCATGGTCGTCACAGGTGAATCAAGCCAGAGCGACAGCCGCTCCTTGACGCGTTCGCGGGGGCCAACCAGGGCCACGTCGTCAATGAGCGCGCCGGGAACCTTCATCATCGCCATGCCTTTGTCGCCCGCCAGATACAAATCCTGGATTTCCTCAGCTTCGGCTTCATAGCCGTAGCGCCCGGCCAGATCGGTGTAAAAGTTTTTGCCTTTGGCCCCCATGCCGCCGATGTAGAGGGCCAGGAACGGCCGTAGCATATTGTAAGCCACCTCCACATCATCATGAATCACCACTGAAACGGTGGGCGCAATGTCAAAATTGGCAATGCTTTTTTCACCGCCTGCTTTGGCAAACCCAGCTTCGATGTGTGGCTTGTAGATTTCGTCGTATTTGCTGGGGGAGAAGAAGATGGGCAGCCAGCCGTCGGCAATTTCAGCGGTGAGCTGCACGTTTTGCGGACCAATGGCGGCCAGGTAGATGGGGATGTCTGGCTGGGCTTCCAAAGTGCTTTTGAGCGGTTTGCCCAGGCCAGTAGCCCCTTTGCCCTGGTACGGTATCTGGTACAGCTTGCCGTCGTAGGTCACGGGGGCTTCGCGCTTGAAGATGGCCCGGACGATGTCTACGTATTCGCGCGAGCGGGTGAGGGGACGGCCGTAACTCTCGCCATGCCAGCCTTCCACCACCTGCGGGCCAGATAAACCGAGACCCATAAGGAAACGGCCGTTACTCAACTGGTTCATCGTCATCGCCGTCATGGCGGCGTTGGCCGGGGTGCGGCCGGGCATCTGCATGATAGCCGTGCCCAGCTTGATGTTTTGCGTCTGTGCCCCCAGCCAGGCCAGCGGCGACACCGCATCAGAGCCATACGCTTCGGCCGTCCAAACAGCATAAACGCCCAAACGGTCTGCCTCTTTAACTAGTTCAATGGGCAGCTCAATCCGCCGCCCAGCATAGCCCAACATAATTCCTAAACGCATAACACCCTCCGCAATGGTTAATGGGAAATTTTTTAATGGATAATGATTGTATGGCAGGGTGAGGAAAAGCCCAAGAATCTAAACGGGAGCAGCTTGCTCCAGCCAGTCCACCAGTTCCGGCCAAAGCACTTTGGATTTGGGGCGAAAGTAGCCAAAATGGCCGAGGGCACTCAACCCATGTTCCTGGGGCACGATGTGGCGGCGGGTGAGATTGGGATAGGCATGCATCATGGCATCTACGGAGCGGGCGGTGCCCCAGTCGTCGTCATCAATGCTGTAGGCTAGCACCGGCGCTTGGAAATGTTGGTACCGTTCCAGAGGCAGCGACCGATCGTCGAGCAAGTAGCCCGGCTGGCGACACCAGCGCGCCCACTCTAAGGCGACGCCCTTAGGCAAATCTTCGGCCGAACCAAATTTACTCCACGGCATGTAGCCAAACAAGCCACAAAAGATGGGAAACGTGAGGTAGACGTGAAATAAAACCGGCCATTTTTGGCTGCCGCCCTGCAGCCGCCAATGCCCACTTTGTGAGGAGAGCGTCACCATGGCGGCAATGCTGTCGTGGTTGGGCAGTAGCCCAGCGGTTTGCCCGCCGTAGCTGTGGCCCACCAGGAACAAGCGCTGCGGCTGTTCTACTTTTTGGACCCATTCAATCACACCAGCCATGTCCAACAAGGCCCAATCGCGAGCGTTGGCGGCAAAACCACGCAGGGTATTGGGCTTTGAGCCAGCAATACCACGGTAATCGTAGGTAACGGCCGTATACCCTTGCTGCACCATAAATTTGGCAAAATGTTTGTAATACCGTTGGGGAACGGCCGTTGCCGCGCTGATCACCACCACCGTGTTGGTCGGATTGTGCTCCGGCTGGTAGCGTGTAGCAGCCAAAGAATAGCCATCACAGGCAGGAATCGTTAACGACTCGACTTGCATCGTATTTACCTCATGCCGTGGCCCCACTCCCGGCCAGGGTGGCGCGGAGTTGGGTCGCCAGATTGTCACGCACCAGAACCAGCGGCTCCGTGCTGCGCTGGGCCTTGCACAAAATCAGCGCGCCTTCAATGGCGGCAATCGTCAAAACGGCCAGCTCTCGTCCTTTTTCCTGGGTGACGCCTTGCCCCACCAGCAGCGTCGTGAATAGATTGATCATGTCATTGAAACTGGTTTTGCATTCCAGCTGGATGGGGTCTATGGTAGCGGCCGTTTCCAACGTGACGGTGGCAATAGGGCAGCCGCGCCGGTAATTGCCCTGGTTCATTTCCTCGATGTAGTAATCGCAAAACAGCCCGATCGCTTCAATAGGGCCAGGTACGGAGTCCACCATGTTGTTGAGCGAAATCATGATGCGCTCGTTGGCCAGGTTAACGGCCGCTGCCGCCAGTTCCACCTTGCCCTCAGAAAAATGATAATAAAGCGACCCTTTGGGCACGCCGCTTTCTTCGATCACCTGGCTAATGCCGGTGGCGTGAAAGCCCTGCGTGCGCAAAAGGTAAGACATCGTTTTAAGCAGGCGGCTTCTGGTTTCTGCTGACTTGGCGTAGCTCATCGCGTTCCATCTCCAATTTAGACCAATCGGTTTAATTTTACCAATCGGTTTAATTTTGTCAATGGAATGACAAGAACGGGCTAATCGGCGCTGATTTTAGCTGGATTAAACGGGGAGTAAGCCTGAAATGTCCAGGTAAAGGGCAGTGCATTTATTGTTTCAATGACCTGTTCTGTGTCAAACACAACGAGGCGTTCTGCGCCAGCGTAATGGGCAATTTGTGCTTCGTCCCACACAATTTTGGCCTGTCCGGTTAATTGAAGCAGGCGATTTCCCGCAAAATCAAAGAACAACAGCCCCGTCTTGGGATTGGCGGCAATGTTACCCAGCGTATTAAACATCATATTCCCACTGTAATCAGGAATGATGAGCTGGTTGTCATTGACATGGACAAACCCTTTGTTGCCGCCACGATGCGAGACATCGGCCCCACCTTCGGGATGCGTGGTAGCGATAAAAAATGTATCGGCCGTAGCAATCCAGTCAACTTGTTCTGTGGATAGATGTGGGGTTGTGCTGCTTTCAGGTGGATCGCTGGTTAATGGGCGCATTGATAAAGAGCGTTTCTGGATGTATTTAGGACAGTT
>JBNKLQ010000240.1:0-9485 GCA_050292445.1 Promineifilaceae bacterium (SeqCode)
AAATTGGCCTGCAACTCACGCAAGACGGGCAAATCAATAGTGAGATCATGCAAATCCCACTTGTCTGCCAGCGCATCTTGCAAACGGCCCCAATCACCACGATGCTTGCCCAACTCGGCCTGTTCCACTTCCACATACACCTGGCGCACGGCTGGGAACAGGTCGATGACCCGCTCGGTAGCAGCTTTACGCACAATTTGCTTGTGGGCGCGGCTTTCTTCCGGCACAAAAATAAGCGCGTCGTCGTTAATTTGGGCATTACAGGAGAGACGGCAATCGAGGCTGTCCAGCTTTTCTAGCAGGCGCGTTTCTTCCTCACTGGGTGGGGAGAGGTGATTGTTGGCGGAGATAATACCGTGCTTGGCAAACTGGCCCTCTTCCACACGGACACGGCATTTGTTGCAGGTCAGCCGTCCGCCGCAGATGCTCTCGATTTCCACGCCAAGTTGGCGGGCAGCATCCAGCACCAACGTGCCTTCCGGCACTCGGCCACGTCGCCCAGAGGGCATAAAGATGACGAGGGGATCGTTGTTGCTGCGATCAGTCATACTAATTTTTTAGGGCTGCGGCCGTTTTTCGCCAATCGATCTTTTGGTTTTGGGCATTGAGTTCGACGGAAACGGCCGTAGCCACCGCTTCTGGCGTGCCGTGCCTTTCTAATGGTTCACTCCAATGAAATCCATCCAGATACGCATCCGTACCCGTTAGCCCAGCTTCCATCGCTGCTTTATCCACCGCTTCCTGGAAGCGTTGCGGCAGCTCAATGCTTACCCGATCTCGTCGTTCTCCCGCGCGCACCTGCACCGGAATGTCGTGCCAATAAAGTGTTTGATAGGTTGCCATAAATTTGTTTCCACCCGTTTGCCAAAAATGTCATGCAAAAAAGGGATTGTATCAACCGTCCCAACGTTTGCCGAACGGTACAACTTCGTGGCCGATTATTTTTTCAATTCGGCAATCAAGGCAGGCAAAACTTCGTGCAGGTCGCCAATGACGGCATAGTCGGCTTTGGTCATCATGGGAGCTTCGGGATCGGTGTTGATTGCCAGGATTTTTTTGGAGCCTTTGCAGCCCACCCAGTGTTGAATGGCACCGCTGATGCCGCAGGCGATGTACAAATCCGGGGCGATGCGGGTGCCGGTTTGGCCGACCTGGTCGGCATGGGGTCGCCAGCCCAGGTTGGTGACCACGCGGGAGCCGCCTACGGCACCATTCAGCAAGTTGGCCAGCTCGTCCAGCTTGGCAAAGCCGTCGGCGCTGCCTACGCCGCGTCCACCGCCTACCACCAGCCGCGCCTCGGCCAGCGAAATTTTGTCTCCTTCTGGCTCTTCGCGGCCTGTTACGCGCACGCGGAAATGCTTATCATCCAGCTCAGGCGCAAACGTTTCGACTGCAACGCTGCTTACTGGCGCTTCGCTGACTTCCTGGGTGAGTGGGGCGACGCTGAGTAGCTTAATGTCGCCGTGGAGCCGGGCTTCTTCAAACAAACTACCACCCCAGCGCACGCGCATGATGTCGTAGCTTTCACCCACGGTCACCTGGGTGACGTTAGCGGCCATCGCTAGATTGAGTCGAGCGGCAATGTGGGCCATTATTTCATTGCCCCGGTCTGTGCCGGTGGCCATGATGGCTTTGGGCGATTTGGCCTGCGCCACTTGCGCCACGGCGGCGGCCCACGCTTCTGGTGCGTAGTCGGCCAACCCTGCATGGCTTACCACGATGGCCTGGCTGACGCCGTAAGTGGCTAAATTATCTGCTAGCGGGGCTGCAACTTCGCCGATGAGTACGGCCGTAACCCCCACACCTTCATCCGCCGCCACCTGTCTGGCCAACGTCAGCATCTCCAATGATTGGTTGTTTAGTTGTCCCCGGTCGTGTTCAATAATTCCTAGTATCATGTTGCCTCTCATAAGCGGAACGCAGAGTTACGCTGAGACCCACGGAGTTACATAGAGAAGAATGAGATACTTCTCAAAATCTCTGTGTAACCCTGCGCCACCTCTGTGTAACTCTGTGTTCCTCTTAATTTCATACCTACCGTTCGACGAACTTCAGTTCCCGCAAAATCTCAACTATCTTGGGAACGGCCGTAACTCCCGAACCCAAAACCTCTGCCGACTTGCTTTGCTCTGGTGGACTGACGAACTTCACCATTTCCAGACCGCCGCCGTTTTTCTGGGGCGTGGTGGTTTCCAGCGGCTTTTTCTTGGCCCGCAGCCGACCCGGCACGGACGGATAGCGGGGCAGGTTGATGCCTTCCTTGACGGTGATGACAGCAGGGAGCGAGACTTCGTAAATTTCAAAACCGCCGCCTGCTTCTCGTTTGGCAACGGCCGTTTCCCCCGCAATTTCCAAGCCCTTCACCCCCGTCACGCAGGGCAAATCCAGCGCATGGGCCACGCGCACACCCACCTGGTAACCGCCGCTGTCGGCTGCTTCATTACCAAACAGGAGCAAATCAAAGCTTTCGCCAGACGCGTTCACCGCGTCCACAATGGCGTTGGCCGTGGCCATCGGGTTCCATTCGCCGCCATCCGTTTCCAGCAGAACGCCTTTGTCTGCCCCGACAGCCATCGCATCCCGAATTTGCTGCGTAGCTTCCTGGCCGCCCAGCGTCAGCACCGTCACGCTGCCACCATGTTTTTCCACCAACTGTACCGCCTCTTCCACGGCACACTCTTCATGCGGACTGACGGTGAAGCCCAAATTCCTTGTCTCTATCGCCTGCGCATCTTCCGTGAGCACAATTTTGGCCCCGGTGGTTGGCACGCGCTTGACGCATACTAAAATTTCCATCTTCGCATCCTTCCAAAGTGCTAGGCACGGGGCAGCAAGTCAATAAATAACCAAAACCGCACGCCCCGTGCCTTGCACTACCTAAACTCAGCACTTCATCCGTTCATTATCCGGGTCGAACAGCGGGCGGCTGCCAGCCACGGCCACTGTGACCGGATACAGCTCTGTCATGTACTCGACGGCCAATTTGGTGCCTTCTTTGGCCAGCTCGGGTGGCAGGTAGGCCAGCAGCAAATGTTTGCCGACTGATGGCCCTGCTCCGGCGGTTGTTACGTAAGACGGCCGTCCCTTGCTATCCACAATGCGTTCACCATCTGGGGTAACAATGGGTTCGCTGCCGTTCATGTAGCGCTTGACGCCGCTGGCGGAGGTGTGATCATCCACCGTGAGCGTGCATAAAATCGCTGCCGGGCCTTCCTCGCGCGCTTTCAGATATGCTTTTTTGCCGATGAAATCAGCCTTTTTGACCAGTCGTCGCTCCAGACCCGCCTCGACGGGCGTGTATTCGCCTTCTAACTCGCTGCCCATCAGGCGGTACCCTTTTTCCAGGCGGCCTGTGGTTCCGTAGACGCCAATGCCCACGGGGACAATCCCATATTGCTGGCCAGCTTCCCAGAGCGTATCCCACAGCTTGAGGCCATGCTCCATGGTGGTGCTAATTTCCCAACCCAACTCACCGACGTAGGAAATGCGGAAAGCGGTAACTGGGACGCCATTAACAATGAAATTTTGCACAGTGCTGTAAGGAAATGCTTCGTTAGATATATCATGGTCGGTGACCGATTGCAGGACATCACGGGCGTGTGGTCCCCACAGACCGACAGTGCAAATGGCTGAGGTGACGTCAGTTAAGGTAACAGAGCGGTCTTTGGGCAGGTTGTCTGTAAACCATTTTTTATCTCGCCCGCCGTCGCTGCCGCCAGTGACGATGCGATATTTGTCTTTGGCCAGGCGCAAAATGGTGAGATCGGATTTGAAGCCGCCGTGCGGATTGAGGATGGGGGTGTAGACGCCGCGCCCAACGGGCACGTCCATTTTGTTGGCGGCCATCTTTTCGATGTAATCCACTACGCCAGGGCCTTCCACATCGAACAGGGCAAAAGCGGTGAGATCAACCATAGCGACGCGGTCACGCATGGCTAAATGTTCGGCATTGATGATGGGCGACCACCAGCGAGCGTCCCACTCGTGTGGCCGGTCATTAATGCGGTCCTTGTACTCCTCCAGCAGTTTGGCATTGCTGTTGTACCATTGCGGCCGTTCCCAGCCAGCGGTCTCGAAAAATTCTGCGCCCAACTCAACTTCGCGGATGTAAAACGGGCTGGTGCGTACGTTGCGGTTGGAGGCCCACTGCTCGCGGGGGTGGACGATGCCGTAGGTTTTGTTGAATGCTTCTGAGGTGCGAGCGTTGACGTGGTGTTTGGTACGGCCGTAATCATAAAACCGCGCCACGTCTGTCCCATGAATATCAATTTCTGAGGCCCCGTGCGTAAACCATTCAACGGCCGCTTTGGCAAAACCAGGCGCTTCCTTAATCCAGATGGCCGCCACCGACCACAAATTTTTCACTTCTGTTTCGCCAATGAGCGGTGCGCCATCGGGCGTGAGGGAGAGCAGCCCGTTGATAGCGTGGCGAATGCCCGCCTTTTCGTCGCCCAAAATCTCGGGCATTAGCTCCAGAGCCTGCTCTAGCTGTGGCTCAAAATCATCTTCGGTGAAGGGTAGCTCGGTAGGGGACATAGCTGACTCTTCGATGGAGGGAATGTCGTTGGCGTCCATCAAAATGGGGCGATGGGCGTAAGAGCCAACCTCCATGTCGTTGCCGTTTTGTCGCTCGTAGCAGAAGGTGTCCATGTCACGCACAATGGGGTATTCGATTTCGCTGGTTGTCTTCTCCATCAGCGCCAGCGGCCCGACGCTGATCATCTGGTGCACGGCGGGTGTCAGCGGAATGGTGGCTCCGGCCATCTCGGCGATGCGCGGACTCCACACGCCGCAGGCAATCATGACGTATTTGGTTTTAATTTTGCCCCGATTGGTTTTGACGGCTTTGATTTTGCCGTTTTTCACCACCAAGTCCTCAATTTCCGTGTTGGGGAAAACCGAGAGTGCGCCTTGCTCCATTGCGTATTCGCGCATCAACGTGCCGGCCCGCAGCGAATCGACGACGCCGACGCTGGGGGTGTAAAAGCCGCCCTTGATAACACTTTTGTCGAGGTACGGCACCAACTCCTCTACCTCATCCGGGGTGAGCAGCTTCGATTCAATACCCCATGCTTTGGCTGAAGCCATGCGCCGCCGCAACTCCTCCAGGCGCTCATCGGTGCGGGCCACTTCAATGCCGCCGCTTTCGGTAAAGACACCTAGTTCTTTGTATTGCTCCACGCTGTCCAGGGTGATCATGGCCATTTCTTTGGAATGGTCCACGGGGAAGATGAAGTTAGAGGCGTGCCCAGTGGAGCCGCCGGGATTAGGCAGCGGGCCTTTGTCCAGCAGGACAATATTTTTCCAGCCATGTTTGGCCAGATGGTAAACTAAGCTATTGCCCACAATCCCCGCACCAATGACGACGATTTTTGCTTTTTTTGGAAAATCACTCATTTTAAAAACTCCTTTCAAAGTGGGAGTAATTGGGTAATTTAGTAATTATGCTCACCAATTGCCCAATTACTTAATTACCGAATTACTTTCGTTAAAATTCCGGTTCTATCTCTTCTTTGCGTTTGGTTATAAAGGCTTGTAGCGCTTCGTCGATAGCTGGGTCGAGGTCGGGTGGTTGATATTGGCGGAGGAGCTGTTTGTAACGGCCGTTTGCCTTCTGCATCGCTGTAATGCCACCCTCATCCCGCCACTGCTCAAACGAGTTGTAATCAAAAAAGTCGGAACGATGGAACGCATGGCGAAAGTTTTGCATGGTGTGCGGTGTGCCCAAATGATGGCTATCGGTAGGCACCGTGCGCAGCGACTCCATCGCCATTCCGTTTTCAGACAGGTCCATTCCCTGCACAAATTTGTGGAACATCCCTAACAGCTCAGTGTCCAGCACGAATTTCTCATAGCCAGCAGTCAGACCCCCTTCTAGCCAACCAGCGGCGTGCAGTACAAAGTTCACCTTGGCCAATACGGCTGGCATCATCACCATCACCGACTCATAAGCAGCTTGGGCATCGGCAATTTTGCTGCTAGCAAACATACCGCCGCTACGGAAGGGGAGGCCGTGCCTGCGGGCCAGCTGTGCTGCTGCATACAACGTCAGCTGGCTCTCCGGCGAACCAAACACAGGCGCGCCACTTTGCAGATCAATGTTCGTTTGGAATGCGCCAAACACCACGGGTGAACCTGGATTGACCATTTGGGTAAAAACAACACCCGCCAACGCTTCAGCATTAAGCTGCACCAGCGTTCCCGCAATGCCCACCGGAGCCATCGCCCCAGAAAAAATGAAAGGGGTGATGATCAACGCCTGGCGGGCTTTGGCATACACTTTCAAAGCGCCCAACATCCGATCATCTAAACGGCGTGGGCTGCTGATGTTGATGAGCGAGAGCAGTGCAGGCTGCTGCTGAATGGCTTCTGCCCCAAACAAAATTTCGGCCATTTTTATGCTGTCCGCCGCGTTGGCTGCTGATGTGACTGAACCCATGAACGGTTTGTCGCTATATTTGATGTGGCTGTACACCATGTCTAGATGGCGCGTGTGGGTTGGCTCGTCGGTTGGCTCCACAATGGTACCGCCAGAATGGTGCAGCCACGGACTCATATAGGTGAGCTTCACAAAGTTGTGAAAATCGGCCAGGGTGGCTTCCCGGCGGCCACGGTCCATATCCACCACAAATGGCGGACCGTAAACGGGGGCAAAACAGGCATGGTTGCCGCCGATGATCACGTTTCGCTCTGGATTTCTGGCCAGCTGGGTGAACTGCTTGGGGGCTTTGGCCACAAATTCAGCGATCATTTCCCGATCAAAGAAGGCGGTGTCTCCTTTTAAACGAACACCATTCTTTTTCAGAATTTCGTGGGCCTCTTCATCATAAAAATCTATGCCCACATCGGACAGGATTTCCAGGGAAGCGTTATGGATTTTTTCGATTCCTGCTTCATTCAACAATTCGTAGCTGGGAAGGTTGTTGACAGGTTGAGCTATTTTGGCAACGGTTTCGGCTTCTGGATCGGTCTGGTGCCGGTCGCGGCGGCTCACACGGCGTTTGCGTCTATCTAGGCTCATAGACGGTTCCTCCTGCGCGAATCAATAAAGGTTGGTAAGTGGGAGCAAATCAGGCCGCATGGAGCTGCGCCGATTTGCCTAAAATAACGTTTTCGATGTACTGCTGATAGGCTTCAATGTGCCGGCGCATCAGGTTAACAGACTCTTCAACTGCGCCGTTTTGCAGGGCAAACATTATTTGCTGATGCTCCACAATGTGTTCATATTCGACGACATTTTCTTTTTTATCGCCTAGTTTTGCCAGGGCCACGTTCCACATGCGCAGGCTAAGCGGGTAGAGGGCCATCAGGCTCTGTTCCAGGAAATGGTTGTCGGCGGCCTGGTAGATGATGCGATGGCATTGATCATCAATGGCAATGAGCTGTTCGGGAGAGATTTTGCCGGGTGCGTTTACTTGGTTAAGGACACAGGCCATTTCTTGCCAGTGAACGGCCGTTCCCCTTTTTGCTGCCAGTTCCGTAGCCAAACATTCCAGATTAAGGCGCATTTCATACAAACGTTGTAAGTCGGTTAGGTTGATGGGGGTAACAAAAATGCCGCGTCGGGGAATGATGTTGATGAGGCGTTCCAACTCTAATCGTTTAAGCGCTTCCCGGATGGGTGTGCGACCAAAACCAAGCTCTTTTTGCAGGCGCGCCTCATCGACAACGGCGCTTGGGGCCAACGCGAGGGTGACAATCTTTTGCCTGATTTGTTCGTAGGCCTGCTCACTGAGTGAACGCTGCGACTCACCGTGTACACTCATCTTGTTACCTGTGTGCGAGTTGTATAATCGGCAATTGGTTTTTTATGGAAAAAGACCGAGGCGATTTGGCCGATTAAATAATTGAAAGCGGACAGCCTTTTTGAAATTTAGAAAAGTGATTTTCCCACTTTTGCATAAACCGCTAAAATATGATTGATATATCTGTAATATATCTTAACTTGCCGCAATGTTAACACACGTTCAGTGTGATGCAAGCGATTGGTAAATCTTTTGGCATCGGGAGCGAAATGGGAATGGTGCGTGCCGGTCTTGAATCAAGTTTCTTGTTTCACTGCACATTAGCTCTGAGCACGTTTTTTGAGGAGTTGGGTAATCGCTTTCTTGTCACCAACGATATATTTTTGCAGAAAGAGATAACAGATTAGGGAAGGAAGCACAAAGATTTGGAAGAGCGAAAGGCCAACAGCGTAATTATCTGGTTCGGGCAAGTGCCCAGTGAGATTGGCAAAAAGCCAGCCAGCCAGCCAAACGCTAATGGCGTAGCCCACCGCGCGGAACAAGCGGCTGAGGCCGATGACCGTGCCACGATGTTCGGGCAGGTTGACATCGGTGATCATGGCGGCCCAGTTGGGTGGATCTGCGGACTGGAAAGTTACGGCCGTAAACGCGACCACAAAAGCCAGAATAACCCAGCCGTTACTCAAAAAAGCGAGCAGAACGGCCGTTGCCAATTCCCAGAAGCTGGCTGGTTCTGGCAGACTCAAGTTACGAAAAGGGATGAAATAAAGCCAGATGTACAGCGGGGCAGAAACCAGCAGTCCAATCATGGCTAATCGCACCCGGCCCTGGCCGTTGCGTTGCTGCCACCTGTCGCCAAGATGCCCGGAAAGAACGGCCGTAAATCCCCCCAAACTCAGCAGGGCAATAATGAGATTGCCCACAATGGTGGCCGTTTCCAGCGTGTACCCTTCTGCCTGCACACGAGCGATGGCCCAGCGGGGAATCCAGACAGTGGAGCCGTAGGCCAGGGCGAAGAAGAAACTTTGCAATAGTAGCCAGCGGTTGGACGATTGCTGCAAAATATGGGCAATATCGGTCCGGCTGATACGGAATTCATACTGTTTACCCTGGCTAAAAATGGGCTGAAGCTCTGGTTCTGCTTGTCCGCGCAGTGGCTCTTGGGTAAACAAAAAGAGAATGGCAAAAACCAGCCCGGCAGCAGCGATAATCCAGAAAGGATAGTGCCAATCGAATGCGCCCACGGTTCCGGCCAGCAGCGCCCCCAACGAAGCGCCAATCCCCTGCGAAACGCTCCACAGACTTAAAGCGAGGCCACGCTGGTGCGCTGGCACCAGATCGCTCACCACGCTAAATCCCAACGAGCTAATCCCACCCACACCAACGGCCGTTACCATTTGAAACAGCAAAAAATGGGAGAAGGTTCGGGCAGTTGTGGTAAGCAGCATCGCCGTCACCCAGACCAGCGTGCCCCAAAAGAGAAGCGGCTTGCGCTTTTTCTGGTCACCCCGGTAGCCCCATAACACGGCAGCAATGGCCACGATAAGGATGTAAACGGCCGTGACTGAACCCAGGGCGGCATCACTGGCCTGCAAATCGCGGGCAATGATGGCGTAAAGCGGCGGCAGTACACCGGCAGCGGCATTATCCAGCGACGCCAGGATGATAAAAACGGCAAAGGCAAAGAATTGGCGAGTGCGCTGCCGTCTGATCATGGTTTTGTTAACTGGGCTGCTTTCT
>JBNKLQ010000241.1:0-9437 GCA_050292445.1 Promineifilaceae bacterium (SeqCode)
GCTTGCCGCTGCTGGAATATCGGCAGGATCGAGCAGCGGCCGTGCCGGGAGATGTGGTGCTGCTGACCTTTTTCTGGGAACGGCCGTCTACCTTGCCCACGGCCGAAACCTTTCATTTACAGCTGCTGAATGAAAATGAAGAAGAAATTTTTAGCTGGGAATTGCCATTCACTCTACCAAACTATCCTCCAGCAGCGTGGCCTGCCCGCGTAACCGTGCGTGGCCAGCATTTACTGCGCCTGCCTGCGGGATTAAAGTCTGGCAGTTATCAGTTTGTGGCGGACGGTCTGGTGCTGGGTGAAATTGACGTGACTGCCCCAAACCGGGTATTTGAAGCAGTTGAGATGGAAACGGCCGTATCCCAGACTTTCTTCCAGAACGACATTCCCCTTATCACCCTGGTTGGTCTGACACAAGCATCAATCTCTAATCTCCAATTACCAATTTCCTTATTATGGCGCGCCGAAGCCGAAATGCCCACCAGCTACCGCGTCTTCATTCATCTGGTTGATGGCGATGGCCAAATTCTGGCCCAGGCTGACGGTGAACCGGCTAACTGGACCCGCCCCACCACTGGCTGGGTACACGACGAATACATCCTCGATAGCCATACCCTCACTCTGCCACCAGAACTACCGCCCGATGCCAGCCTACGAATCGGCCTCTACGATCCGGCCACCGACCAACGCTTGCAAACGGAAACAGGCGACTTTGTCACGATCGCTTTACCCTGACCCATTGTAAACCCGCTGAAACGGTCTATACTCAAATTATCAATGTCCAAGCGTAAACAGGAAATTGAACCATATCCGCCCGCTCCATTTTCCCAAGGAGAAAAGTGAAAATGACAAAAAAGTCAGCAGCAAAATCTACTTCTTCCGCAGCCAGCAATGAGAAGTTCATAAAATTGAAGCGATTCAACCTGATCATGGGCTTTTTGCATCTCATCCAGGGTGTTTTCATGATTGTCGTCAGCAATGACACCACCTACCCGATTTTTACCAACTACTTGAAGTTTAATATCGAAACGTTTTCCCTCACGCCCGACCCCCAGCCTTTCTATGATCTTCGTTTTGGCCCGGCCGTGGCGGCTTTCTTGCTTATTTCGGCCGTGGCCCACTTTTATCTCGGGACCATTGGCTATAAAAGCTATGTAGAAAACTTGAAGAAGGGGATGAACCCCATCCGCTTCTATGAATATGCGCTAAGTTCATCATTGATGATCGTGCTCATCGGGATGCTGATTGGGCTTTGGGATCTGGGCGCAATCATCCTGATTTTTGCCCTCAATGCCACAATGAATCTGTTTGGGATTATGATGGAGCTACACAACCAGCAAACCCAGAAGACAAACTGGACAGCGTTCATTTATGGCTGTGTTGCGGGAGTTGTTCCCTGGATTGTGATCATGCTGTATTTTGTTGGTGCGGTAAACTCCGGCGATGCTGATACCAAGCCCCCTGCATTTGTTTATGCCATTGTTCCCATACTGTTTGTATTCTTCAACATTTTTGCAATTAATATGGTGTTGCAATACAAGAAAGTGGGGCGCTGGGCAGATTATCTGTTTGGCGAGCGGGTCTACATCATTTTGAGCTTGTCGGCCAAAAGCGTTCTATGCTGGCTGATCTGGACTGGCACGCTGGCACCTGTGTAGGTGTTTTCAAAAGTAGAAGTGGCATTTTGATTTTTCCCCGGAAGCCTCTCTTGCGATTGTTTGCTTGATTGAAAGTTTCCGGGGAAATTTATAGAGTTAGCCTTGCAAAATAAAGGTCCATTCTTCTAAATCATTATCTTCGGCACGTTCTGTATAGCGGATTTGGAAGTTGAATTTCTCAATCAGGCCGAGCATATCAATTAGGGCGCGGCGGGAAGCTTTCGCGGGGTGGTGCTCCAGTGCCTGAATAGCTGCTCGAACATCATCTTTAATGGGGCTTTCCCCAAGTACCTCAATAGTGAATGAATTGCCGCTGCTGCCTTTACGGGCATTACTGCGCAACATAATTGTATGCATCAAACTCTCCTTTGGTAATGTGTTTAGAAGTGGGAAGCAGTTTAAATGGTTTTTACAAGGATTTCAACCCCTGCAGAAGCACCTCGCGCCATAGCTTGCCCTGTAGTGACAACCATCATAAGCGATTGTGATTTTTGTCACTAATGACCTTTTTCTCGTGGTTGTAGAATATTCTAGAGTTAATCTCTATATTGTTATCATTGACCCAAACATTGTTGAAAACTGATATATTTAAGGTAGCAAACCGTGAAGAAGGACGCAGGTTATTTGCCTATTAACACGAAGGATTCCGTGGGAATCCAGTGTGTTCTTCAACTGCCTATCGCACTGATAGCTGACCGCGCGGTTTACTAAAAATGACAACAGCCTTCGCTCGCCCGAGTGAAGGCTGTTTATATTTTGAGCGAATAGTTTGTTCGCCCATCGTTTCGTCTATCGATAGCAGTTTTTGTTTCAGATTTCACTGTATTTGAGACCTGAAATGAAGGAGGTGTCCTTTGACTATGCTTGCTGAATCGGTAAAGACGACTGCGCCCGCAGCCACTTATATGGAGCGTGTTATGGCGGCCACACCGGGCGAGTCACGGCTACAAATGTGTATCCAGTGTGGCACATGTGGTGGCTCCTGCCCCTCTGGTGCAGATATGGACCACTCCCCACGCCAACTTTTTGCCATGATTCGTGCTGATATGGAACCTGAGGTGCTGGCCAGCAACACACCCTGGTATTGTGTTTCCTGTTATTTTTGCATGGTGCGCTGCCCCCAGGAGATTCATATCCCTGACATCATGTATGCATTAAAGGGGTTGGCGATTAAGGCCAACCTATATGAAGAGCATGTCGCGCCAGACCTGGCAGATAGTTTTGTGGGGTATGTGGAGCATTACGGCCGTTCCTTCGAATTTGGTTTAGCCACGCGTCATTACCTACGTCACCAGCCGTTGCAGCTGCTAGGCAAGGCGCAGATGGGTTTGGGGATGCTGTCAAAAGATCGGCTGGAATTGGTCCCGACGAAAATTGACAATATTGAGCAACTTCAGGCAATCTTGGAGCGGGCCAAAGAGATTGAGGAGGTAGTGCAATGAGCAAGTATCTATTTTATCCCGGCTGCTCCATGACCCGCAGCGCACGGCCGTATCTGGATTCTCTCAATGCCATTCGTGAGGACATCGACATGGTGCTGGAAGAAGTAGAAGATTGGAACTGCTGTGGGGCGACAGAGTATGCGTCTGTTCACCGCATTCCGGCACATGCTCTGATTGGCCGTAATCTGGCGCTGGCGCAAAAGCAGGTGAACGGGACGGATACAATTGTGGCTGGTTGCTCTGCCTGCTATCTCAATCTGGCTAAAACAGATTATTACATGCGCCAAGACACCCAACTAAACACGCAGGTTAATGATGCCCTGGCCGCAGGCGGTCTTCATTATGACCCAGGTTCGGTGCAGGTCCGTCACTTGTTAGACATTGTGGTGCATGAGGTGGGCTTGGAAGCCATTAAACGGAAGGTTGTTAAGCCATTGAAGGGCTTGCGAGTGGCTCCCTACTACGGCTGCATGGTCAATCGCCCCGACTTTAATCATCGCTTTCAAAACGAGGAATATCCATTGTCGCTGGATCGGGTGTTGCAGGCTTTGGGGGCAGAAGTGATCAACTTTCCTCTTAAGACCCACTGCTGCGGTGGCCATATGACGCAAATCAGTCCCCCAGTCGCTTACGAAATCATTCGTCGCCTGATTGATGCGGCTTCGCAGTTCAAAGCAGATATGCTGGTAACGATTTGCCCCATGTGCCAGCTGAATCTAGATGCTTACCAGGGCGACATGAATAAGCATTTCCACACGACTTACCATATGCCCGTAGTTTACTTTACGCAGCTAATGGGGCTGGCTTTTGGCTATGAGGCGGCCGAATTGGGGTTGGGTAAGGAATTTGTGAATACGCGGGCGGCATTGGCCAAGATTGGTGTAGATGTGCCTGAAGAAGAGGTGAAAAAGAAACGGCCGTCTCGCCGCCGCAAAGATGACCCCAGTTTACCTATGCCGGTCATGCCGGAAATCAAGGTTGAGGAGGGTGAATCATGAGCGAAAACAAGACCCCTCAAGAAGGAAAAGAGCGCATTGGTGTTTATGTTTGCCACTGCGGTTCGAATATTTCAGCCACTGTTGATGTGGAAGATGTGGCCGTTTGGTCTAAAGAAGCCTTGGGCGATGATGGTGTCGTCGTCTCACGCGACTACAAGTTTATGTGCTCCAGCCTGGGCCAAGAAATGATCGAGCGGGACATCCAGGAAGAAGGGTTAACGCGGGTGGTTGTGGCTGCCTGTTCGCCCCATCTCCATGAGCAAACATTCCGTGGTGCCTGCGACCGGGCTGGCCTGAACAGCTATCTCTGTGAACTGGTCTCTATCCGTGAGCAAGTGTCGTGGGTGCATACCGACAAGGTGGCAGCCACAGCCAAAGCAAAGGCAGTTTTGGCCGGTGGCGTGGAGCGCGTGATTGAAAACGAACCGCTAGAGCCGCTGCATGTGCCCATCGACGCCCGTACGCTGGTGGTTGGCGGGGGCATTGCCGGTATTCAGGCGGCTTTGGAAATTGCCGACTCTGGGCACAAGGTGTATCTGGTGGAGCGTGAACCGTCGATTGGCGGCCATATGGCCCAGTTCGACAAAACGTTCCCCACGTTAGACTGCGCGGCCTGTATTCTCACGCCCAAGATGGTCTCGGCTGGATCGCATCCCAATATTGACCTGCTCACCTGGAGTGACGTGGAGCGGGTTGAAGGATCTGTGGGTAACTTTACGGTGACCATCAAGCAGAAGCCGCGCTACATTGATACTGAGCTGTGTACGGGCTGCGGTATTTGTTGGGAGAAGTGCCCTAAGAAGGTGATCGATACAGATTTTGAGGCGGGTGTGGGTTTTAGAACGGCCGTTTACACCCCGTTTGCCCAAGCCGTCCCCAAATACCCGGTAATCGATCCTGAATCCTGTACCTATTTCCATAACGGCAAGTGCCGTGCTTGTGAGAAGTTCTGCCCGACTGAAGCCATTGACTTTGATCAAGAAGAAACGTATCTAACAGTGACGGTGGGCAATATTATTCTGGCGACTGGTTTTGATACCTTTGATGCGCGACGGATTCCGCAGTATGGATATGGCCGTCTCGCCAACGTCTTCACCAGCATCGAATTTGAGCGCATGTGTAACGCCTCTGGCCCTACCAACGGGGCGATTGTGCTGCGCGACGGCCTGACCGAACCCAAAACGGTAGCCATTGTTCACTGCGTGGGCAGCCGCGACCGTAACTTTAACAACTACTGCTCAGTCATCTGCTGCATGTCCAGCCTTAAGTTTGCCCATCTGGTTAAAGAACGCACGGGGGCCGTTGTCTACAATTTCTACCTGGACATGCGTACCGCTTACAAAGATTATGATGAGTTCTACCAGCGTCTGCTGGAAGAAGGCACGCTCTTTGTACGTGGGCGCGTGGCGGAAGTGACCGATGCTGCGCGTATGCCAGGTGAAGAAGGCAAGCTCATCATTCAGGCAGAAGATACGCTGGTTGGCAGGCAGCGGCGCGTTCCGGTGGATATGGTGATTTTGTCTGTCGGCTTGGAGCCGCGCAAAGATTCAGACGAAGTGGGCAAGAAGTTTGGCATCGCTTGCAGCAGCAATGGCTGGTTCATCGAGAAGCATCCCAAGCTGGACCCCGTAGCGACCATGACGGAGGGTATCTTTATTGCCGGGGCAGCTCAAGGCCCCAAGGATATTCCGTCCAGTGTGGCCCAGGGATCAGCAGCGGCGGCTCGTGTATTGAGCCGCATCAGCGCCGGAGAGATTGAACTAGAGCCGATACGAGCCACTGTGGACGAAGACAAGTGCTCCGGCTGCCGAATCTGCAACGACCTCTGCCCGTTCAACGCCATCCTCTTCCATGAAGACAGGATGGTGTCGGAAATCAACCATGCGTTGTGCCAGGGCTGTGGCACCTGTGTGGCCGCTTGTCCGGCAGCGGCAATCAGTGGTACGGGCTTTAGCAATGAGCAAGTGATGGCCCAGATTGATGGCCTGCTGGCTTATAGTCTGTTCGGCAACGGCCGTCTGCTAGAAATGGCCGAAGCGAGTGAGAGGTAGAAGATTATGACAGAACAATTTGAACCTACCATCATCGGCTTCACCTGTAACTGGTGCAGCTATCGGGCGGCCGATTTAGCAGGCACAGCCCGCGTGAAATATCCGCCCAATATTCGCCTCATCCGGCTCATGTGCTCGGGTCGTATCGATCCCACCTTTATACTCAGAGCGCTGGCGCAAGGAGCCGATGCCGTCATGATTACCGGCTGCCATCCGGGTGAGTGTCATTACCTTGAGCAAAACTACAAGGCGCTGCGGCGGGTGAAGCTGTTGCAGCGCACCTTGGCGCAGATGGGTATTGAGCCGGGACGGGTCAAGCTGGTTTGGGCCAGCGCCGCTGAAGGCGTCAAACTGGCCAAGGAAATCACGACCATTGTAGAAGAGGTGCGGGCGCTGGGGCCGTTGAACTGGCCTGGCCGTCTGCAAAAGGCTAGCAGCAATGGTGTGCCCTTGCCTGTTTTAGAGGAGGTGCCAGCATGAGCGAAAACAACGGAACCAACGGCAAACCAAAATTTGCCATGTATTGGGCTGCCTCATGTGGCGGCTGTGAAATTGCCGTACTCAACATTGGCGAGAAGATTCTGGACGTGGACGCCAACTTTGACGTGGTGTTTTGGCCAGTGGCCATGGACGCTAAATACAAAGATGTGGAAGCGATGCCAGATAAATCCATCACGCTGACGCTGTTTAATGGCGGCATTCGCAACGAAGAAAACGCCCATATGGCCAAGCTGCTGCGCCAAAAGTCGCAAATTCTGGTGGCGTTTGGCTCTTGTGCTTCGGAAGGTTGTATTCCGGGCATGGCCAACTTTTCCTCAACGGAACAGATATTCGCAGCAGCTTATGACACTGTTTCCACGGAAAATCCGGATGGAGTGCGGCCGCAATTCAGCTACGAAATGCCCGAAGGCACCATCACCATTCCCACGTTTAACCCTGTGCTGAAGACGTTGGATCAGGTGGTTGACGTGGATTACTATATGCCGGGCTGCCCGCCGGAGTCGCATCAAATTACGGCCGTAATCGAGCTGGTCATCAAAGCATTACATGGCGAAGCAGAACTGCCGCCGCCAGGCAGTATCATCGGCGCGGGCCACTCAACCGTCTGTGATGAATGCAAGCGCGAGCGCAACGTGAAGAAAATTACCGGGTTCAAGCGCATCCACGAGGTGGCGGAGATTGATCCAAATCTGTGCCTGCTGGAGCAGGGCATTTTGTGCAATGGTCCAGCCACGCGCAACGGCTGTGGGGCACTTTGTCCTGGGGTGAACGCGGCCTGCGTGGGTTGTTACGGCCCAGCGGCAGGTGTGGTGGATTATGGGGCGCGGATGATGACGGCCGTTGCTTCCGTCATTGATAGTAGAGACCCTGACGAAATCGACAAAATCCTCGATGGCATCGTTGATCCGGCCGGGTCTTTTTACCGCTTTAGTTTGCCTCATTCGCTATTGCACGCGGCGAAAACGGCCGTTAGCTAAGAGGAGATTTCACATGGCACGAATAACCATTGATCCCATTACCCGCCTGGAAGGGCACGGCAAGATCGAGATTTTTCTGAACGATGAAGGCGATGTGGCCAACACTTATTTCCAGATTCCCGAACTGCGCGGCTTTGAACGGTTCTGTGTCGGCCGTCCCGTGGAAGAGATGCCCGTACTGACTAATCGCATTTGCGGCGTTTGCCCGGAAGCCCACCACATGGCGGCTGCTAAAGCGGGCGATGCCGTCTACGGTGTAGAGCCAACTTCTACCGCTAAGAAACTGCGCGAACTGCTCTACATGGGTTTCTACTTTACCGATCACACCACCCACTTTTACGCCCTGGGCGGCCCCGATTTTGTCATGGGACCGGATGCCCCCGTCGCTGAACGAAACATTTTGGGTGTCATTCACAAAGTGGGGCTGGAGATTGGCGGCAAGGTGATCCAGGCTCGTAAATACGGCCACACCATAGTGGAAATGCTGGGCGGTCGCAAGGTGCATCCCTGCACCTCAATTCCTGGTGGTGTTACCAAAGGACTTACCGAAGAAGAACGGCAGCAGATTGAAGAGATGGGGCGCTGGGGCATTGAGTTTGCCCAGTTTAGTCTGAAGTTGTTCAGCGACATGGTGCTGGGCAACAAAACCTATTTGGATCTGATCCTGGGCGATATTTACACGCACAGAACCCATTACATTGGTCTGGTGGACGAAAACAACCGGGTCAACTTCTACGACGGCAAGGTGAGCGTGGTTGATCCAGACGGCAAGCGGCTGGGCAAATATGCGCCCAATGAATACACCGATTGGATCGCTGAGCGCGTGGAGCCGTGGACCTACCTCAAATTCCCCTACCTGAAGAAAGTTGGCTGGAAAGGGTTTGAAGAGGGTAAGGATTCCGGCGTGTACATGGCCACACCGCTGTCGCGGCTGAACGCCGCCGACGGCATGGCTACGCCGCTGGCCCAGGAACATTACGAGCAATTTTACGAGACGCTGGGCGGCAAACCAGTGCATCAGCGCCTGGCTACGCATTGGGCGCGGCTGATCGAGCTGCTCTATTCGGCCGAACGACTGGTGGAACTGGCCACGGACGAGGAGATTACCTCACCTGACCTGCACAATGTGCCCACACAGACCCCCACCGAAGGCGTGGGCATTGTGGAAGCGCCGCGCGGCACGCTGACCCACCATTACTGGACAGATGAACGGGGCGTGTTAACGAAGGTGAATCTGATCGTCGGCACCACGAACAACTATGCACCCATCAGCATGTCGATCAAAAAAGCAGCCCAGAGCCTGATTAAGAAAGGCACGGTGGTGAACGAAGGACTGTTGAACATGGTAGAGATGGCCTTCCGCGCTTACGATCCTTGCTTTGGCTGTGCCACCCACTCCTTGCCGGGGCAGATGCCGCTTGAGGTCACGATCCGAGATGCGGCGGGTGAGCCGGTTGAGGTGCTGAAGCAATTTTGTCAATAACGGTATTGGACAGCTGCAGGTCATCCTCAAAAAGGAGATTTAAATGAAATACCGTGTTCATCGACTTGAAGTAAAAAAAGATTCGGCACAAGAAAAGCTAGAGTTTTTTTTAAACCAATTGGAAGGAGAAGTCCTGTCAATTGTTCCATATGTCTCTCCGACGTTCCAAGGCATGGGCGCAACAGCTAAAGTCGATTTTTTACTTGTTGTTGAAAAGGTAACTTAACTCTTACACGCATCAAATTGTTTCATCCAGTGTGTCCTATGATAGAAATGCTTTTGCATCTAGTACAGTTGGGCGCAAATAACCCAACAGAAGATAAAGCGT
>JBNKLQ010000242.1:0-9424 GCA_050292445.1 Promineifilaceae bacterium (SeqCode)
GATCACCTAAAAGAGCTATGGAGCCACGAATCGCACCGTAGGTCAATTCCTGGGAAGTCGGTAATTCTCCCAAATAATTGTCTTCGACCCTGCCCCATGCTTCCCAAAAGAGGCCAAACTCATCAGAATCGGATGTTTGCACCGTGATCTCGCCCCGGCGCATTTCCACAAAATCATTGGTAAAGTAACCAGCCACGAAGGCACTAAGGGCAAGCATAATGAGCAGGACGGTGGCAAAAACATTGCGTAGACGTTCAGACATATCGTTTCTCGGCTGGGAATATTGGCAAACTACTGTTTTGCTGTAAATCCTTTAAAGGTTATTGTGGTTCAGGAGCAAAACAGTTAAGCAGTTACCTTAACATAATTACCTGTGAACTGCTTACGGGCAACTGCACTTGTGCTCCCCAGATTAATTTTACATTATGGTTCACTGATGGCGAAAGTAAACTAAAATCGCCTGATATTTGGCTTTCACTTAACGAATTCACAGAATTAAGCACCGATTGGGTCGCTAAGTGTAGATATAAGGGAAAATTGTAGCACAGGTGATAGGTCAAGCAATCTGCTGTATAATTCACTTTGTCGGATCGCCTTCTGCTGCCCACCCAAATCATCACGTTTTACGTTCTTGTTGGTTGGGCATTGGTTTGAGCAAAAACGCCGCTTTGCCTCATCGACCCGACCCTGACAATTCTAAATCTATTGGGAGCAATTGTTCATCTTGAGCACTGTATGGAAACGTGTGAATCATAGTTGGCGCTGGTGGGGAACAGCCGTTTGTCTGGCCCTGTTCCTGCTGTTGAGCGTTGGCAGTCAGCCAATGCTGGCTCAGGATGAACCAGCCGAGGATACCCTGGCTGCTGCCCAGGCCATCCTCGACAGCATGAGCGGGGCCGAACGCGTGGGACAGCTCTTTCTGGTTACGTTTGAAGGGGATCAGGCCACTTTCGACAGTGATATTGCCGATCTGATTACAAACTATCATATCGGCGGGGTGGTCCTCTCGGCTGAGAATGACAACATCACCGGTTACGGCAATCTGGAAAATATCCCCAGCCAAACAGCAGAACTGATCAATAATCTGCAAAGTTTAGCGCTAGTTGGGCAGCCTATGGCTGTTCCTGAAGGGCCGGAAGTTGAAGAAGATGCTGTGCCGCCAACCCGCTTGCCCACGCCCCCCTTCACCCCCATCCCACTTTTTGTGGCCATGGCCCATGAAGGCGACAGTTACCCGAATACGGCCGTTCTCAATGGCGTAACCGATGTGCCTAGCAGCATGGCCATCGGGGCAACCTGGCAGCCAGAGCTGGCTCAGCAAGTCGGTGAAGTGGTCGGCCGTGAACTATCCAATCTGGGAATCAATATGCTGTTTGGCCCTTCGCTGGACGTGCTGGAAACCCCCGACCCCATCAGCCCCAGCGATTTAGGCGTGCGCTCTTTTGGTGGTGATCCGTACTGGGTAGGCGTGATGGGTAGTGCCTACACTGCCGGAGTGCACATGGGTAGCGACAATCAAATTGCCGTCATTCCCAAACATTTTCCCGGCTACGGTGCCAGCGACCGGCCGCTGCATGAAGAAGTGCCAACCGTGCGCAAATCATTGGAACAGCTACGACAGATTGAGCTAGCCCCATTTTTTGCCGTTGCCGGTGCTGCGCCACGACCAGAAGCCGTTGCCGATGGCTTGTTGACTACCCATATACGCTACCAGGGCTTTCAAGGAAATATCCGGGCCACAACCAACCCCGTCAGCCTGGACCCGCTCGCTCTCTCCGCGCTAATGGACCAGGAAGAACTGAGCACCTGGCGCAGCGCGGGCGGCCTGATTGTGTCTGACAAGCTGGGGGTGCGCGCAGTGGAGCGATTCTACGGCCAGGATCAGGGATTTCCCCACCGTGTTGTGGCCAAAGATGCTTTTCTGGCAGGCAACGATTTGCTTTATTTGTCTGATTTTGCCCTGGGCGACGCGCCGTATGAAGAGCAGTTGGCCAATATCATCGACACCATCTTGTGGTTCCAGGAACGGTACGAAACAGATGTGGCGTTTCAGCAGCAGGTGGATACGGCCGTACTGCGCATTCTCCAGCAAAAATTACGGCTCTACGATAATAGCTTTGAGCCCGAAAACATTCTGGCCCTCGACGAGAATTTACCGATGGTTGATCCTGCAGGAGAGGCCACCACCATCGACGTGGCCCAATCAAGCCTCACCCTGATCGCCCCCGACCCGGATGAACTGGTTGAGCGCCTGGTGCGTCCGCCAACGGCCAGCGAAAATATCATCATCTTCACCGACATACGGCCGTTCCAGCAGTGCAGTAGCTGCCCACCACAGTCGCTCATTGGCTTGACGGCCATTGAGGAACGCATGTTGGCCCTGTACGGCCCACAAGCTAGCGCCCAGCTGCAACCTGACCGGATTAGCAGCCACAGCTTTGCCGATCTACAAGCATTTATTGACGCCGGACCGGAGCCAATCATCTACAATACAGAACCAATTACGCCTACGGTTGCCCCGCAAAGCAGCCCAACGCCTGAGGATGGCCCCACCGCCACACCCCTGCCCACAGCTACGCCGCCGCCCGCCTTCTTGGTGCAGGAAGATTTAGCCAGCGCGGACTGGATCGTCTTTGCTATGCTGGACCAAACGGGTGCCAATTCACGAGCGTTGAATAACTTTTTAGCGCAGCGGCCTGATCTGGTCCGTGAACAGCGGGTGGTGGTTTTTGCCTTTAACGCGCCTTATTATCTGGACTCGACTGAAATCACGCAGTTGTCTGCCCTATTTGGTTTGTACAGTCACAATGAAGCAGCTATTGATACGGCCGTACGCGCCCTCTTCCAAGAATTGCAATTTTCTGGCGCTTCACCCGTCAACATTCCCGGAGCCAGCTATGACCTCTTCCTGCAAACGCAGCCAACCGCCAACCAAATTATTGGGCTAGATGTGACCAATCGGGACACAGACGCAGCCAATGCCGATGAACCATTTCTTGTCGAAGTGGGGGATACGCTGCGGCTGCAAACGGGCGTCATTCTGGATAACAACGGCCATCCCGTGCCCGACGGCACGGTGGTGCGCTTCCGGCAGCGAGACCGGGTAGCTGGTGTAGAAAATATCATTGGCGAAGTGCCCACCACAAATGGGATTGCCCAGCTGGATTATGTGCTGGAAACGCGTACCGAAGGGGGCCAGTTCCGGATTGTGGCAGAATCGGGCGCAGCCACTGTTTCCCAAGAAGTAGACATCAAAGTGGGCACCACAGAATCCGGCGGGGGAGCACAAGTCTCAATCATCGATCCCACGCAACAAACCACACCCACGGACGAACCGCCACCCACACCCACGGTCACAGCCACTTCCCCGGCCACCGACGCCCCAGAACCGACCAGCACATTGTCGCAAACGGCCGTTCCCCTCGAAGAACCAGGCATTCGCATTGAACTGTCTGAGTTTTGGTTGTTAACGGCCGTTTTTGCCGGGCTGCTGGTGTCCAGCGGTGCCGCTTTCACGCTAAGCCGTCAGCAAAACGTCACCCTGGCACAGCAAATCGGCTGGCCACTTTGGTCCATGATTGGTGGCCTGCTGGTCTACATCTACTTTAAATTAGAACTGCCGGGAACGGCCAATTTAGGCGATATGGGCGTATTCACTGGCTTTCTGATTACGGCAATCGGTGGACTTGTTGGCTTGCTGCTCTACTGGCTGCGGCAAAAGTTTAGCTAACGGCCGTATCCACCACATCCTCTTCCCCACGATGCAGCTCAATATCCTCCCACGACACCGGATCATCCACCGGTTCCAGGTGGGTGAACACCGAAACCGGAGCCACCGCCTGGCGCAAATCGCGCTCAATGGCTTCCAGCAGCGTATGCCCCCGCTGCACCGACCAGTCGCCGGGCACCTGGATGTGTACCGAAACAAAACGATTGGCCCCCGATTGGCGTGTGCGCAGCGCATGGTACTGCACCTCTTCGGAGCGATAGACATCTAGCACGGCTCGTACCTTTGCCACCTCTTCTGCCGGCAAGGAGGTGTCCATCAGACCGTTGACGGCCGTTTTCACCAACACCACCCCGGTCCGCACAATGTGCAAAGCCACCAGCAGCGCCAGCACCGGGTCCAGCCACTGCCAGCCGGTCAACCAGACGGCCACCACGCCCACCAACACCCCCACCGAGGTCCATACATCTGTCAGTAGATGTTGGGCGTTGGCGGTGAGCGTCAGCGAGTTGTGCTGCCGTCCCACGCGCAGCAGCACCAGCGCAGTCAATCCGTTGCCCAACGCCGCCAGCACAGACACCAACAAACCCAGCCCAATTTGCTCCAATGGTTGAGGATGGATCAGCCGCTGCACGGCCGTATAGCCAATGGCCAGCGCCGCCACCAAAATGAGGCTGCCTTCAATGCCCCCGGCAAAATATTCGGCTTTGCTGTGGCCATATACATGCTCATCATCCGGTGGCTGCGCGGCAATCGTGAGAATGATCAGGGCCATAACGGCCGTTACCAAATTCACGCCAGATTCCAGCGCGTCAGACAACAAGCCAACGGAGCCGGTCAGCCAATAAGCAGCAGCTTTGAGACCAATGGTGAGAACGGCCGTGGCAATGGAAAGCCAGGCATAACGTGTAAGTTGATATCTATCTTGCATCTTTTTATTGTGACGCATGACAGTATGAATTTCTAGCCAGCCAGTTCAATTTTGATTTAGTCCGGCCTAAGTGGCGATGTAGTTAGGCTGAATACGGCCGTTTGGCCCAGCTAAACCAGTTAAAAGTGAGAAGCAAAAAATGCAAAGCGGCAACTACTTTTCACTTTTCACTTCTTACTCCATCACCGATACCGCTCCTGAATATTCGGCACCAAATATTCATCAAACGCCCGCGCCACATCATAGGCGGGCTGCCAACCCCAATCTCTACGTGCTTGTTTGTCATTTAAACCCGCTGGCCAGCTGTCCACGATCCCCTGACGTTGTAAATCTGGGTCAAAAGAAACCTCCGCCTGAGGAAATCGCTTTTCTACCTCTGCCTTAAATTCGGCAGCCGAAAGGCTGAAACTGGTGATGTTGTAGACGGTGCGGCTGAGTTCGCTGCGCGGCGTTTCCCAAAGCTGGAGCAGCGAGGTAATGGCATCGGGCATAGCCATAAATGGAATGGTGCTGTCTTCGCGGACAAAGCAGCTATAGGGCACACCTTGGGCCGCCGCGTGCAGCATTTCTGGTCCGTAATCACTCGTTCCACCAGACGGCACCGTAAAGGCGCTAATCAACCCCGGAAAGCGGATGCTGCGAAAATCCAACATGGTGGGCGTTGTCTCTGCCAGCTGTTGATAATTGTGGCTGTAGTAGCTGCCCAACTGCTCGCAGTACAGCTTGTTGCAGCCATACATGGTCGTGGGATAGTTCCAATCCCATTCGCGCACGTAAAAATCTCGCGCTTTGGTTGTTAAATCGGGCATGCCGTAAACAGCAATAGAACTCGGAAATATGAAGCGCACCGGCTTACCCCGCTGCTGCGATTGCGCTGCGGCCAATTGCAATAAATTCAACGTGCCGTTCACGTTGACCTGATGAGCCAGCTCTGGCGAGAATTCGCTGCGGGTAGAAAGCAGCGCTGCCAGATGAAAAATCGTGTCTAACTCATATTCGGTTACCAGTCGAGCAAACAGTTTTTGGTCTAAAATATCGCCAATCATGTGGACGGAACGGCCGTCTAATGCTTCTGGTAACGGGTGCAGATCAAGTGTCAGCAGACTATATTCACCGCTGGCCGATAGTTGCTCGATCAGCGCCTGGCCAATTTCGCCAGCCGCACCAGTTATCAAAATTGCTTTTTTACGCATGTAATCCTCTCTTGTTCTGTATGCAGGCCAGCCCAAAAATAGCTGGCCCAAATAGTTCAGTAGGGTACCGGTATCATATCACGATTGCGTTTAAACAAAGGGTGTCAATCGGCCAAATTTAAGCATGATTTCTGGCAAAACGGCCGTTCCCTGAAACAGTTAGCAAAGATTGACGTACAGCTAACGCCTGTGTTAATCTCATACCCCAACAGCGAGGAGATGTGCATGAGTAACGACAGCGAATTGTCGCCTGAAGTCAGAGAACACGAATCCCCACCCTGGTCGCGCAGCACCAAAGTGATTGTGACTGTGGCTGCACTGCTGCTGGTGCTCTGGCTGGCCTACCGCTTTCAATCCCTTATTTCCCTGATCACAATCGCCGCCATCCTGGCTTACATTTTGAATCCCATTATCGTCCAACTGGACAAGCGAACTGGTCTTAAACGCAGCTCAGGGATTCTTATTGTCTATTTGCTGCTGGCCCTGGCCATAATTGGCGGTTTTGTTGCTTTGGGATTCGCTGCGTTCGAACAAATCAGTTCTCTCATTGATCAGGTTCCCATGTTCATTCAGGATATTACGGCCGCCATTGAGGAATTCACTGCCAGCACCGACCCCATCCGGTTTGGGCCTTTTTTCAATCTTGACCCCAGCATAATCAATATCAGCCTAATTCAGGAACAGATCATTGGCCTGGTGGAACCGGCCGTCAGCCAGGGTGGTCAGCTGGTTACCGATGTGGCCACGGCCACCATTGCCACGCTGGGCAATCTGTTCTTTATCTTTGTCATCTCCATCTACCTGGCCATTGAGATTCCCCTGTTGAGCGGGCGCGTAGCAGGCATGGCGCAGATGCCTGGTTACCGGCAGGACGCCGAGCGGTTGCTGCGGGAATTCGGCCGTATTTGGAGCGCATACCTGCGTGGCCAGGTCATTTTAGGGCTGATCATCTTTTTGGTCGTCTGGCTGGGATTAGCTTTGCTGGGCGTGCAAAACTCGTTGGCTCTAGGATTGCTCTCTGGCCTGTTAGAATTCATTCCAGTTTTAGGGCCTATAATTGGCGCGGGAGCCGCCATCACCGTTGCCCTTTTTCAACCAGATACTTTGGGCCAATTGGCCAACTGGCAATATGCGGGCGTGGTGCTCATCTTCATGCTCATTGTGCAGCAATTGGAAAATAACATCCTGGTGCCGCGCATCGTGGGCGAATCGCTCGATTTACACCCGCTTATTGTCATTGTTGGCGTGTTTATGGGCAGCAGCCTGGCCGGGATTTTAGGCGCAATTTTAGCGGCACCCATCGTGGCCACACTAAAATTAATCAGCTTCTACGCCTGGCGTAAAATGTTTGACCAACCACCCTTCCCCAGTCCAGAAAAAGAACCAGGGGAATCAGCATCAGCCAAGCTGTTGAAACGAGGACAGGAGCTCCTGCCCAAACGCAAGAAAGGAAGCAAGCCTGCTGAGTAAACTAGATTTTTATGGAACAGTCTGAATTGTTTCAAACGGCCGTCCAAAAAGCCAAAGCTGGGGAGCGTGACCAGGCACAGGAAATGCTGCTTAAGCTGGTAGAAAAAGAGCCAGAGCATGAACTGGCCTGGCTCTGGCTCAGCGAACTGGTAGCAGACCCCGAAGACAAACTCATCGCCCTGGAAAATGCCTTGGCCATCAACCCCCAACGCCGCCAAACCCAAACCCGGCTGCACCAGTTACGCCAAAAATATGCTGCTGCCAGCCAGTCACCAAACCAGCATTTCTCAACCAACGGAGCGTCCCATATCCACAGCTTCACCACGGAAGAGGCGCGCTTTGCTGAAATCAGCCAACTGTTTGCAGCAGGCAATATTCTCGATGGTCGCCAGCAGCTGGCCAGCTTTCTACGCCGCTATTCAGACCATGAGGCAGGCTGGTGGCTCATGGTCCAGCACGCCGATTCCCAGACAAACCTGTTAATCGGCCTGGACCATTTGCTGCGCCTCAATTCCACGCATCCCGAGGTGCCCAAAATGCTAGGCAACATCAAACCCACTCGTGAAGAATTTTTGCAAATGGGCCGCCTGTATGAGCGATTAGAACATTGGGAAACGGCCGTTACCTATTACAAACGTGCCCTAAAATCCCCCAGCAATGCCGACCGCTTGCTGGCCCAAAAGCGGCTGCCCCTTGTGCAAGAGCAGCTCAAGCTGGCCAGAATCAAGTACACTAGCCCCACCGCTACGGTGCTGCGTTTGGCCACTGGCCCCACCATTTTGTACGCGATGCTGGTTCTGATTCAGGCTGGATTAAAACCCACGCAGGCTTCACCCTTACTTTGCCTGGGCAATTTGGCTTTTCTGGCGGGGATGCTCTTGTTTAGTGGTCTCTCCCATGCACCAGAACATCCCTGGCTGCAACAATTACGAGAATCGGCCGTTTTCCCCAACAACACCTTTCTGCGGTTAGTGAGTTTTCTGCTGATACTGCTGCCCATTTTGCTCCTGATTCTGCTAGCCATTACGCGGCTGCTTAACTTCCAGCTCGACCTAACCAACCAATGATCCCGCTAACCGATTTGCAGCCCAACCGCTATAGCAGTTTCCCCTTCATGACCATGTTCCTTATCCTGCTAAACATGTTTGTGCTTATTGGGCAATTCCTGCTCATCGAATTCAATTTAGATGGCTACATTGAAGCCCTCTACTTGTTTGGCAGCGTCCCGACCTTTGTCATTGGGCAGCAGGCTGGCGGTGCGCTGGCCACCCTCACTTCCATATTCCTGCATGGGGGCATCTTCCACCTGGCAGGCAATATGCTGGCGCTGTGGGCCTTTGCCCAACGTGTCGAAGATGCCTGCGGCCCCTGGCGCTTCCTGGCTTTTTACCTGTTCTGCGGCGTTGTGGCCGACATCATCAGCACCATGAGCCGCTCTACCGAAGCCATTCCCGGCATTGGCGCCAGCGGAGCCGTCTACGGCATCATGGCTGCATATCTGATTTTGTACCCCAGGGGACGAATAAAAGTGCTCATCTTTTATGGTTTTGGCTTCTGGCGAATTCCCTTTCGGGCTTATTGGGTCATCCTTTTCTTCTTTCTCAAGGAAATTCCCAATGCATTAGATGTGCTGTTAATTAATGTAGAATCCAGTGTCGCCCACTGGGCACACCTGGGTGGCTTCTTTGCCGGAACGCTCATCTTCCTCTTCCTGCGCCCCGACGCTTTTCACCGCTTTCGCAACGAGCTGCCGCTTTAAATACACGCCACACCCCCATCGGCTTGCCTAAAGAAATCGCGGCCGCACATTCAACGCAGCCTTAATTTCATTTTATTTGCTTTGATTTCAACAGTTTTAAAAATCACCGCTTGACAAAGTGTACAAAACACACTATACTGCTCATATCTTAGTTAGTGTAATAAAAACACTTATTGTAAAGACCAACTATTTAAACGCAAAAGGAGCCTCAAACATGAGCAATTTCCCCAGCTTTTATGATCCCAGCCGTATCGGCACGTTGCACTATCCTGACGTGGCCGCTATCGCCGCCGAAGCAACCACCGCAGGCTTAAAACCTGCCGTCGAAGACAAAGAAGATGTCC
>JBNKLQ010000243.1:0-9335 GCA_050292445.1 Promineifilaceae bacterium (SeqCode)
GAAGCTGATGTGACGATGGATAGCATGGTGGAAGAGGTGAAAGGGGGGAAATCTGCCCTGGCTGGGCTGGATGAACGGCTCAAAGAGCTGGTACGCGAACACAATGCCTGGCAAACCATTGATGATGAGATCCGCCGGGTAAAAGCGGCCGTTTCCCAAAACAACCTTGATGAGTTGGAAGACGCCTGGTACGACCTGGAACCGATGACCCTGGAACTGGTTGATGCGCATAACGAGGCGGAGTGGACCGTTAATCTAAGCAAGGTGATGGCTGACCTGAAACCTGCCATCGAACAGCAGCTAAACTCCAAAGTGCGTCGCCTGTTCATGCGTTATCACACTTACGTGGGACATCGTTTCCGCGAAGTGGACCTGGAATTGCTTTCCCTTTGTACCGAACTCCAGCGCGTTGGTGAGCAAATCGATCTATTATTGAGGCAATTTAACAAATGAGCCAATCAGAACCAACCTCCGAAGAATTTATTCCCTTCATGTCCTTTACCTCGCTGCGCGACTCGCACCGCATCTTGCTCAAGCAGCGACGCAAAACCAAGGAAGCTGCCGAAGAAGATCAGTTTTGGGCTGAAGTGACCGAATTTTTGAATCGAGGGGAAGCGGCTGGGGCGTTTATTGATAACACGGAAGATCGGGAAGCGGCGCAAAGCTTGCTCGATTACTGGCACAACCAGCTGTTTCATGCGGGTAAAGAAACGCCCGAAGCGGTTCTGGACGAGTTTGACGCCACCACCCAGCCAGAAATCCCTGATTCGCGCTGCCCCTACATTGGTCTGGAATCATTCAACGAAGATAACAAGCATCTGTTTTATGGCCGGGATCAGCTTATACAGGAGCTGCTGGATCAGGTATTGGTTAGCCGATTGGTAACGGCCGTTGGCCCTTCCGGCAGCGGTAAATCATCGGTGGTATTGGCAGGCTTATTGCCTCGTTTGGAGGATAATGCTTTGTCCGGCAGTGAAGATTGGCATTATTATCCCACCATTGTGCCAGGGGCTGCCCCACTGACCAGTTTAGCCCGATTATTGGAGCCGGATGGTGCGGATACGGCCGTATGGGTCACCGAAAATTACGAAACCTTCCTCAATAGCTCAGAACATCTGGCCAAATTGGTCAATGAAGACACCAACGGTCCGGCTGTGCTTACGATCGATCAGTTTGAAGAAACCTTTACCCTCTGCCACGATGACCAGGAGCGGGATGCTTTCATCGACAACTTGCTGGGTTTGGTGAATTCTCGCGAAGCGCGCCATATGGTCATCTTGACCATGCGCGTTGATTACGAAAGCTACCTCAACAAAGTCCCCATGTTCCAATCCTTGTATGAACAAGGGCTGGTGCGCGTGACGGCCATGAACGCCATTGAACTGCACGACGCCATCGAACAGCCTGCCCAGGCTATTGGCCTTAAATTTGAGGATGGCCTGATTGAAGCCCTAGTGCGCGAAATTGTGGGCGAACCGGCGGCGCTGCCTTTGCTGCAATTTGCCTTGCTGCAACTGTGGGACAGTCGCGAGCGGAACCGCATCACCTGGGACGCTTACCGCCGCTTGGGCGGAGTGATGGAAGCCCTGGCCCACACGGCCGATGCCCTCTACAACGATCTGCTAACTGAAGAGCAAAATACGGCGAAACGTATTTTGTTACGCCTGGTGCGCCCTGGCACTGGTGTGGAGTTCACCCGCAGACGCGCTATGCGTCGCACGCTTTATCAATCTGGTGAAGCCAATGACCGCATTGACCGCGTGCTGCAAAAATTAGTCGATGCCCGTCTGCTGCGCCAAACTGATGGCCAAACGGCCGCAACCGATCAATTTGAAGTGGCCCACGAAGCGCTGGTGCGCAACTGGCCTCGGCTGGTGGAATGGCTGGAGGATGAGCGTGTGGTGCTGCGCCACCGGCTGCGCTTTACGGCTCAGGCAGAAGATTGGGATACACGCAGTCGTGATCCGGGTGCCTTGTTGCGTGGCAAGCAGCTGCAAGAAGCGCTGCTGTTTGAAGATTTGAATCCGCTGGAGCAGGAATATATTGATGCCAGTAAAGTGGCTGAGCAGATGGAACTGGAAGAGAAACAGGCCCAGCAAGAGCGAGAGCTGAAGCAGGCACAGGAATTGGCCGAAGAGCAGCGACAGCGCGCCGAGGCAGAGGCCCAGGCTGCGCGCCGGGCTAGAAGTTTCAATATTGCTCTGATTGTGATTTTGTTTCTGGTTGTAGGTGGGGCGATTGGCTTGATCAATGCAGCCCAACTGCGAGAAACAGCGGCCCAGGCTGAATCAGCAGCTGCTGCGGCTGAGATTACGGCGCGAGAAACGGCCGTTGCCGCCGAATCGTTGGCGCTGAAAAGCACGACTGCCGCGCTTGAAGCCGCTACTGTCCAGGCGATGGCGACCTCAGACAACGCCCTGGCGACCTCAGAGGTGGCAGCCAACCAGACCACCGTAGCCGAAAGAGCTGAAGTCCAAAGCCAGGAAGAAGCCACAGCCCAGGCAGCCACTTCAGAGGCCCAGCTAGCTACCGTGGTGGCCCAGGCAACCGAACTTGCTCAAGAGGCCATCAACAACACGCCAGAAGCGACCGTGCCCAATCAACCTACGGCCACGCCAGACTTAGCCCAATTGGCTGTTGCTGCCCAACTAAATTCCTTTATTCGTGAGCAGGACAACATGCCGATGTTTTACATTACGGGCGGCACTTACCAGATGGGTGTTGTGGATGCGCCCGACGATGCAGACAACGGTCCAGCTCATCGGGTGACGGTTGATAGTTTTTATATGGATCAATATGAGGTCTCGGTGCAGCAGTTTGCCGATTTCTTGAACCGGCAGGGAGGCAACAACGAGGCGTGTAATGGGGTTGATTGCGCCGTTACTTTGGTGGCCACGACTTTTACTAACTTACTGAACAATTTAGGTGTCTTTGAGGCGCGCCCCGGTACAGATCGTTACCCGGCGACCTGGATCACCTGGGAAGGGGCGGTGGCCTATTGTGCAGATGTTGAAGCTCGTCTGCCTACAGAGGCAGAATGGGAATATGCGGCGCGGGGTGTAGACGGCCGTATCTATCCTTGGGGTGATACAGAACCGGTGGTGAATGATACGGCCGTATTCAGCTACACTGCCTTACAATCCAGTTCTTTTAGCCGGGCCTTTGTCCGGGTCGATGCCTTACCCCGTGGGGCCAGCCCCTTTGGCATCTATGGCATGGCGGGCGGCGTGGCTGAGTGGGTGCAAGATTGGTACGATGCCGACTTTTACAGCCAAACATTGCCGGATATTGGTTACAATGATGACGCATCTAGTGGTCTCAAAGTGCTGCGCGGCGGCTCCTGGGTCGATACGGCCGCTGACATCACGACCACAACCCGTTTGGCGCTGTCGCCAACTGACAGCAATTTGAACGATCTAGAAAATTCCCACTGGGGTGCCGGTTTCCGCTGCGCCCGCGACGAAAATTAGCTACGTGCTACGTACCCTTTTGGGCGCGTTTGATGTCTCGTTGGCGAATCTCATGGCGCAGTTCCTTCTTGCGAATGCGTAAGGCCACTGGTGTCACTTCCAGCAAATCATCCTTGGCTAAATATTCAATCGACTCATCCAGGGACATGATGCGCGGGGTGTGCAATGCCTCCACGATAGCTGTTGGCCCGGTACGTACCTTGGTAAGTACCTTGGTTTTACACACATTGACCACCAGGTCTTCATTGCGGATGTGCTGGCCAACAACCTGTCCGTTGTAAACTTCGTCAGCGGGAAGAACAAAAAAGGTACCACGCTGCTGCAAACCCTGTAAAGCGTAAGCGCTCACGGTGCCAGATTCCATAGCCACCAATGAGCCAAATTCCTGATTTTCAATGACCCCTTTCACGGGTTCATAGGCATGAAATAGTGTGTGGTAAATGCCAGTGCCGCGTGTGGCGGTAAGGAATGGTTGACGGAAGCCCAAAATGCCTCGGGTGGGAATTAAATACTCAGCGTAGACAGTGCCATCTTCACCGTAGTGGATATGTTGCATCAGACCACGTCGTCGTCCCAGCATCTCGCTGACCGTACCCAAGTAGTCGTTAAGCACTTCCACAAACAGTTTTTCGACAGGTTCAGTAAGTCCGTTTTCGCTCTCTTTAAAGATCACCTCTGGCCGGCTGATGGCAAACTCGTACCCTTCACGTCGCATCGTTTCGATGAGAATGGCCAGGTGCAGCTCGCCGCGCCCGGAAACGATAAATTGGCCAGCTTTTTCTGTTTCTTCCACGCGCATGGCCACGTTGCTTTCCAGCTCGCGCAGCAGTCGTTCGCGAATCTGGCGGCTGGTAACGTATTTGCCTTCTTTCCCGGCAAACGGGCTGTCGTTGACCTGGAAGGTCATGCGCACCGTGGGTTCTTCTACCTTGATGGGCGGCAGGGGACGCGGGTCATCGGGGTCGGCTAATGTGTCACCAATGCCTACTTCGGGGATACCTGCAATAGAGACGATGTCGCCTGCCTGCACTTGGCTTTGTTCTACGCGCTGCAAATCGCGGTAGGTGTATAACTTAGTAATTTTTCCAGGGGCCATCTCACCATCGCTCTTGATGTGCATAATTTGCTGCCCTTCGTTGAGAATGCCGCTGGTGAGGCGACCGACAGCAATTTTGCCCACGTAGCTGCTGTATTCCAATGTAGTGACCAGCATTTGCGTGGGGCCGTCGGGATCGATCATGGGGCCGGGCAGGTAGTTGACGATGGTGTCGAATAACGGCCGTAAATCATCAGCCATCTCATCTGGGTCATCCCCAGCACGCCCTTCCAGCGCTCGCGTAAAAATCACCGGGAAATCGGCCTGTTCTTCGCTGGCACCCAGGTCAATGAACAGGTCAAACGTGGCGTTGACTACGTAGTCGGGTCGGGCAGCCGGGCGGTCGATCTTATTGACCACCACAATCACCTTCACGCCTTTTTCTAGCGCCTGGCGCAGTACAAAGCGGGTTTGCGGCATAGGGCCTTCCACGGCGTCAACCAACAGCAGTGCCCCATCGACCATGTTGACGACGCGCTCCACCTCGCCGCCAAAGTCGGCGTGGCCAGGCGTGTCCACGATGTTGATGGTGGTGTCGTTGTACACGATGCTGGTGTTCTTGGCCAGGATGGTGATGCCGCGCTCCCGCTCCAGATCGTTAGAGTCCAGGACGCGCTCGGCCACTTCCTGGTTGGTACGAAAAACATTGGTTTGGCGCAGCATGCCATCGACCAGCGTGGTCTTGCCGTGATCAACGTGGGCAATGATGGCGATGTTGCGAATATCGTTACGAGGTTGTAATGCCATAAATTTTGTTCTTATCCTTCACGAAAAAGCCCGGCCAAAGGATGGTCGGGCAGAATAAATGATTCAATTGGACTGGATTGTATGTCAGGAGTGGGGAACAAGCAAAAAAGCACTGAAATTTTTACGCTCCGTGCATTTTTGGTTTTGAGGGGAACGGCGAGACGCCGACCCCAGCCGAGGCAAGCAGACTATAATCAATTGGTACTATTGAACTATCGATGTATATCTGTTGAAATACGGCTGAATAAGCCACCAATAAGCGAATGGTTCAGTACAAAGAAGTCCTCTATGTGTGCTGCTATAGATACTATGAAAAATTTGATGTGGATAGCTGGGGTTTGGCTGCTTCTTTTGGGAGGATTGGCTTGGGCTACTGGTTTGTCGGAAACGGCCGCTTCTGTACAAGCTCTGCCTAATGCGCCAAGCGGCAGTGCAAATGAGTGTAATAACTGGCAAACAGCCCATCCCGAATGGATTTTCTGTGATGACTTTGAAAGTGTTGATCCATTGGTGGGAAACGGCCGTTACTTCGAATACGTCAGCAACGGTGGCGAGTTTGTTCCGATGACGAGCATAGGCTTCAATAGCTCCAAGGGAATGCGGGCCTTGTGGCATCCCGGTTCGGTCGAGGCGGGCAATCTCAAACTTGGTTTTGGGCGTAATCCCAGCGGCTATATGAACAAAGGCATTCGTCCCACCGAAGATTTCCGCGAAGTGTATTACCGCATGTACCTGCGGATGCAATCCGGTTGGCAAGGCAATCCGGCCAAACTTTCCCGCGCCACCGTCATAGCGGCCAACGATTGGTCGCAGGCGATGATAGCCCACATCTGGAATGGGTCGGACGACAAGCTGGCCGTTGACCCGGTGCGCTGCGTGGATACCAACAATAATTACAAATGCATCGGATACAACGATTTTCCCAACATGGATTGGCTCGGTAACCAAAGCGGTGTCACTCCTATCTTTGCACTTGAGCACAATAACGAATGGTTTTGCATTGAGGCCCACGTCAAATTAAATGATCCCGGGCAAAGTAACGGGGTTCAGGAATTTTGGATTAACGGGAGTCTGGAAGCACGGCGCGACAATCTCGATTTTGTGCGTTCATACACAGCATACGGCATTAACGCCATTTTCTTTGAAAACTGGTGGAATTCGGGCTCGCCTCAGGAGCAAGAACGCTATATAGACAATATCGTCGTCTCCACAGCACCGATTGGCTGTCTGCTGCCAGATGATTTCACCCCCACCGATTGGATATATTTACCATCAATTATCAAATAACGTAAGCGTTCAGTTGGTGGTTTTGCCAGAGAGACCCTAAGGGTTTCAATGTCAATATACATCGTTTTCCAGAGTGCAAAACCCTTAGGGTCTGAACGGTTACCAAATAACATTGAAGCAACCGAATGAATAAACAAATTTTATCAATTTACACTCTTTTTCTTTTATTTGGCTTGATTGTGAATGGGATGGGAACGGAAACGGCCGTTGCCCAACCAACCACCTATTTTGTCGCTCCAGCCCCAGACGGAAATGACGCCAACCCCGGCACCATAGATGAACCATTTGCCACAATCACCAAAGGTCTGGAGTCCTTACAAAACGGTGACACACTGAACATCCGCGCCGGAACATACCGCTTGATGGAAGAGTCTGACATCAGCCCCACCCTCTACCATCCAGGAGCCACACCTACTAATTTCATCACCATCCAGGCGTACAATGATGAAGAAGTCAAAATCTTGGGTTCACTCAGTTCAGAAGGCCAAACCTGGACACAATATGATGCCAATTTGTGGCGCTTACCCACCTCTTTTTTGGTGTATCACCCGACTGGCATGTTTAATGGCACGCGACGGGTAGAGCATCAAATGGTCATGAAAAACGGTATTCGCTCCCACGCAGACATTACAGATCTGACAGAGGAAAACTACTGGACAAAAGCAGATGCTTCAGGAGCAGGATGCAGTAATAGCAGTGACGATCATGACTCCTGTTATATCTATTTCTACCCACCTGCCGGTGAATTACCGAACGACGAAGTTTACGAATTTTCGCAGCGTAGATTGGCATTTATCCTGAACACTTCTTACCTAACGCTGCGCGGTTTGGAATTTGCCTACACTCAAAATACGGCCGTTGCAATTGAGGAGGGTCGTGGGCAAGTGATTGAAAATAATATTTTGTCACATAACTCCAACAGCCATGACAATGCCTATGCTATTTTTATTTCCTATGGAGGAGGTGCCCAAGTACGCGGGAATACCGTATTTGATTCCAAATATTGGGGAGGTTCGGCAAACTCCAAGGGCATCACGTTCATGGATAATGACCCCGCCGATCCGGCTATTGTGGAAGAGAATGAGATCTACAACATCGTTGGCGGTGGTGTCACTGTTAAAAATGGGGTCAGCAATCTCATTGTGCGTCGCAATTACATCCATCACGTTGGGTTTGGCATTGAAACATCCGGCGGTCGCTGTCATTGGACAAACCCGAGTTGTGTTCCAAGCGATCCAGAATATTATCCTGGTGGCGATTGGAAAATATATGAGAATGTGTTTGCAGAAAACGACATAGGCGTTTTGATCCATCAATTCTCTGAGGCAGGCACACCTAGCAATAACAATCGTATCTTCAACAATGTCTTTTATAAAAACACCACAGCTGGGGTTGAAATGCCCGTCCTCCCCTCTGGCAACATCATTGCCAATAATATTTTTATTGAGAATGCACGAGGTATTTTTATGAACCATAATGGTGGTGAGGCGAAGACGATAGAAGATTTTCTAACCCAGTTCAGTGGAGATCACAACTTATTTTTTGGCAATGAGTTGGCCGGTAACCCATCAGACTATTTCTTGCGACCTGATTGGACAGGTAATAGCTTTGCCGGTATCCCCTATACATTAGCTGAGATGCAAAACAATTATGACCGTGAATTAAATGGATTAGCTGCTGACCCCCAATTTTTGGATGCTCCCAACTTGGACTTTCATCTACAACCCACATCTCCTGCTCGTGAAGAAGGAGATGGCACTTTTTATCAAACCATTTGGGTAGATATGGGCATCTACCCCAACAAGCCCGATACGGAAGATATCTATTTACCGGTGATTACCAAATAACAAACAAATTTCTGGCCTTTTTGCCTCCGGCTAAGTGATCGCATACAGTAAGAATATGCCTGTTTTGACTTCAATGACCTTTGCCGGATTAGAAGCAGTTGGGGAATGCTCGCCGCTGAATGGCATGTGGCTGGGGCGGGTGACACGGCCGTTTCCACTGCCACACCTTGGTCACCTTTACCTCATCTTTCCGGGCGAAACGGCCGTATCCTGCAACCACATCACGCTTAACCACAACCAGTACACCATGTTGACCAACCCCAATGAACCGGTGACCTTGACGGGAACGGCCGTACCCCAAGGCCAAACGCTCATGCTGCTGCTCAGTCCCGGCTTTATTTTGGATATGGCTGAGTTTCTCAACATCCCGCCCGGCTTTAATCAGCTGTTGCACAACGTGCCGCTGCCTCAAGGGGATGAACTCTCCTTCTTGCTGGCCGAACTAGCCAAAGCATGTGCGCCTCCGGCACAGCTGGCTCTGGCTGATGAGCTGCTCCTGGACATTGTGGGCGAAGTGCTGCGGCTGCTGCGTTTGCGGCAGCAAGCCCTAGATGCTCTGGCACAGCGCAAACAAAGCACCATAGACGATTTACTACCTCGCCTGCTGCAAGCGCGACAGCTGGTGGAGGCTCGGTTTTTGGATGATTTGAAGGTGGCGGAGGTGGCAACGGCCGTTGCCCTCTCAGAATTTCATTTTGCCCGGCTGTTTAAGGCAACCTTTGGCGAAAGCCTCTACCAATTTATCAAACGGCTGCGTCTGGACGAAGCGCGTCATCGCTTGCTGGCCAACGATGTTCCGGTGACGGAACTGGGTTTGCAGGTGGGCTACAGCAGCTTGAGTTCGTTCATCCATGCCTTCCAGCGGCGTTTTGGTTTGTCTCCGGCTCA
>JBNKLQ010000244.1:0-9307 GCA_050292445.1 Promineifilaceae bacterium (SeqCode)
ACGGCAGGCACTGACAACTACGTCTACCTGGATGATCTCACCACCACCGATTCAGGGCTGGGGCTGTGGTTCGACGGGCTGCGCCTGCTGAAGGTGTCGCCGCCGCCAGATGAAATCAATGCCATTGCTCCGGCAGACGGCAGTTGGGTTAATGATCCGCAAGTGGATTTTAGCTGGGACGTGGTGACGACCACCAGTAAAGTGCTTACTACCTCGCTCACCGTCAGTACCGATGCTGCCCAAACCAACAAGCTGGTGACAGAGACCTGGGGCACGGCCGTTCTTAGCCACACGCACGATTTTGCCTCTGAACAACCGGCGCTGTACTGGCAGGCAACGGCCGTTGTCAGCAACACCAATGGCCTGACCGAAACCCTCTCCACGCCGCTCATCCAGTTTGGCATTGATAACACTGTGCCAACTTCGACGATTACGGCCGTTTATCAGATGCCCAACGACGATTTCCTGGTGCAGTGGAGCGGGACCGACGCCCTTTCTGGCACGGCTAGCTACACGGTGGAATATCGTCTTCAGGGGGATTTGGATTGGACCGCATGGCTTACGGACACAACGGCCGTTAGTGGCTTTTTCACCCCACCTGACCCGGCCCAGTTTTATGAGTTCCGCGTCCGCGCCACCGACGCCGCAGGCAACAGTCAACCCGCAGACACACCCGCTGCTGCTCTCGGCACCGAACAGGCAGTTCCCCTGCCCTATGCTATAATGTTACCTATGATTACCCGGTAATCGGTAAACCGTAAACGGTAATCGGTTGGCTTAGATTGACCGATTACCGTTTACCGAAAACCGATTACGGAATACGGCATGGAGGCAGAAGGAGAAAATGGCGGAGATTCAAAATGTTGATATTTTGATAGTGGGGTCGGGGCCTTCAGGAACATCAACAGCATTACATCTGGTAAAAAACAATCCAGCCTGGGCCAAGCGCATGGTTGTGGTAGACAAAGCCGTTCACCCTCGTGAAAAGCTGTGTGGTGGCGGCGTTACCCACATTGGTCAGAATATTTTGGCGCGGCTGGGGTTGCCCTTTGAGCCAAAAAACTTTGAAGTGCGTGAAGTACGCTTGCTGTATGAAGATCAAAGCTACTCCTTCTTTGGCAACCCCGTTTTTCGTATCGTTCGGCGAGATGAGTTTGACCATTGGCTGGTTAAAACGGCCGAATCCCTCGGCGTAACCGTGCGGCAGGGGGAAGCGGTTACCGATGTGATCCCCCACGATGACTACGTGGCAGTGACCACGGAGAAAGCTATTTTCCATGCCAAAACAGTTGTGGCTGCCGATGGCTCCCGCAGCTTTGTGCGTCGCCGTCTTAAGTGGGATGATGATTCCCGCGTGGCCCGCCTCATCGAGGTGCTCACCCCAGAAAACGCCCACGTCCAGTCCGAATTTCGTGACGGCATCGCCATCTTCGACTTTACACCAATGACGGATCATCAGCTGCAAGGCTACTACTGGGACTTCCCCAGCTATGTGGACGGCAAACCGTATATGAACCGGGGTGTTTTCGACAGCCGTGCCCGGCCAGAACGTCCCAAAGCAGACCTCAAAGAAACACTTAAAGATGCTATGGCCGCACGGGATCGTAACTTGAGCGACTATAAGTTAAAAGGTCATCCGATAAGATGGTGGGGGGCAGACGGCCGTTTTGCTCAGCCACGTGTCATCCTGGTAGGCGATGCTGCTGGAACCGACCCGCTGATGGGCGAAGGCATCTCTTTTGCCCTTGGCTACGGTGAAGTGGCTGCCGCCGCCCTGGAAGACGCTTTTGCCCGTCAAGATTTCAGCTTTGATACCTACAAAGAACGTTTGCAAAAGCACCCTCTTTTTGTTCAGCTCAACTTCCGCACTCGCCTGGCCCGGTTTGCTTATGTTCTTAAATATCCGCGCCTCTTCCGGGCTGGTTGGTGGGTGGCCCGCCGCATCATCAAGTACACGCGCTGGCGTGATCCCAATTTTGTGCCGACTGAGCTACCCCAAGTGCTCCTTACCGATCAGGTGCGCACGACCTAACCAAAATCGTTTGCAGCCAATAGAATTCCAGATGCCAAGTGAGATTATTGTCTCGCTTGGCATCTTTGTTATGGAAGTTTTATGGTTTAGATATGACTAAGTTCTTGCCATGATTACCGGCTTATGGTAACTTTTGTGCAGAAGAGAAGAACACCCTTTGTGCAAATAGTACAAAACCTGAGAATTTTCTGACCGTAATAATCCCTTGCAAGCTTTTTTCCTTTCATCTCACAATCTAGAGGTTGCATGAGCTCTAACGCCGTCCTGCTTGATGTTCAAAATGTATCTTTAAGTTTTGGGGGTAACGCCGCCCTTTCAGATGTTGGATTTGGTGTAAACAAAGGAGAGATTCGGGCGATTATTGGTCCGAACGGTGCTGGCAAGACCTCAATGCTAAACTGCATCAGTGGATTTTACCGCCCTCAAAAAGGTGAAATTCTCTTTAAAACTGCGGATCTCACCAAAACCCATACCCACAAAATTGCCTCCCTGGGTATCGCCCGTACTTTTCAGAATATTGCGCTCTACACTGGGTTAAGCACCCTGGATAACTTAATGGCTGCACGTCATATTCATATGAAGCAGAATGGCCTGGCCAGCATGTTATATTGGGGCACAGCCCAACGCGAAGAAGTGGCCCATCGTCAAGTCGTTGAAGAAATCATTGATTTTTTGGAGATTGCCCATATCCGTAAAGCCACTGTAGGGGCACTTCCCTATGGGCTGCGCAAACGGGTGGAGTTGGGGCGTGCCCTGGCGATGGAGCCTGAATTGCTGCTGCTGGATGAGCCGATGGCGGGCATGAACGTAGAAGAAAAAGAGGACATGGCCCGTTTCATTTTGGATATCCACGAGCGGCGAGGTGTCACCATTGTGCTAATCGAGCATGACATGGGTCTGGTGATGGATATTTCTGACCGGGTTGTGGTGCTGGATTTTGGTGTAAAAATCGCTGACGGCGTACCGGGCGAGATTAAACAAGACGCCAGAGTAATCGACGCGTATTTAGGCAAAGCATAAATTTCCTTATGAATAATCCGCAAACGTTTCCCCAATATTTTTTGAAACAGGTGCACACTCATGGTGCCAACAAGGTAGCGCTGCGCCAAAAAGAGTTTGGTATCTGGCGCGAGTTTACCTGGCAAGATTCGTATGAAAACGTGAAGTTGTTTGCGCTTGGGCTGCTTTCTTTGGGTGTGCAGCGCGGTGACAAAGTTTGCACTATTGGCGACAACGATAGGCAATATTTGTGGGGGTATTTGGGCTTGCTGGCAGTGGGAGCAACTCAGGTGGGAGTTTACACAGATGCTATTCCCAAGGAGTTAGCTTACATTGCAACCCACAGTGATTCCACCTTTGCCATGGCGAAGGACCAGGAGCAGTGCGACAAGATGTTGGAAATTCGTGCTGAGGTTCCCAACATTAAAAAAGTTGTTTATTGGGAAGACAAAGGGTTATGGAGTTACGATGAGCCGTGGCTTATTTCCTACGAAGAAGTGCTGGAGTTGGGTCAAGCGGTGGCTGAAAAGGAGCCGGATCGGTTTGATACAGAGGTTTGGCTGGGGCAGGGTGAAGATACGGCCGTTCTCTGCTACACCTCTGGCACCACCGGGCTGCCCAAAGGAGCCATGCTTAGCCACAACAACCTCATTAACAGCACCCGTCTCTTTGATGAGATTGACCCGCGCTACGACACAGACAATCATGTGAGCATCCTGCCGCTGGGCTGGATTGGCGAACACGCCCTGGGCATTGCCCCCCACGTTTACGCGGGCATCGTGATGAACTTCCCCGAAGAGCCAGAAACCGTCCGCGAAAACATCCGCGAGATTGCGCCAGAAGGGCTGCTATACAACTCGCGGCTGTGGGAAAATTTGGTGGGTATGGTGCAGGTAAGCATCAACGAAACCAGTTGGTTTAACCGCAAACTATATGAGACATTTTTGCCCGTAGGCTACCAGGTGGCTGACAGGCGGCTGCGCAACGAGCCGGTGGGGGCGGGGCTGAATTTAGCCTACAAGCTGGGCAACCTCACGGTGTTTGGTCCGCTGCGGGACAAGCTGGGCCTGTCCCGCATTCGGGCGGCCTACACGGCCGGATCGGCGCTTAGCCCAGACGCGATGCGCTTTTTCCATGCGCTGGGCATTAATCTGAAGCAGGTGTACGGCTCTACGGAGCTGACTGGTGGAGCAACGCTGCACCGGGACGGCGACATCAAGTTTGCCAGCGTGGGCAAGCCCATCCCCGAATCTGAGGCCAAAATTGGGGAAAATGGCGAGATTTTGCTGACAGGGCCCACCCTGTTCAAAGGATATTACAAAAACCCAGAAGCGACGGAATCTTCTTTGCTGGTGGATGAAGACGGCCGTAAATGGTTCCGCACCGGTGACGCAGGCTACATCGACGAGGATGGTCATATCATTTACCTGGATCGGGTAAAGGAAATGCTGACCCTGGCCAACGGCGAAAAATTCTCACCGCAGTTTATTGAGGGTCGGCTGAAGTTTAGCCCCTACATTCGGGACGTGATGGCCGTGGGCACGGAGCGCGATTTTGTGACGGCGCTCATCGTGATGGATTTTGGCAATGTGGGCAACTGGGCAGAGCGGCGCGGCCTGGGCTACACAACCTTCATCGATTTGTCGCAAAAGCAGGAAGTGTATGACCTGATCCAGCAGGCAGTGGCTGACGTGAACGAGAATTTGCCGCCAAACGGCCGTGTGCGCCGTTTCGTTCTCATGCATAAAGAGTTTGACGCCGACGAAGAAGAGATGACCCGCTCGCGCAAGCTGAAGCGCAACGTGCTCTACGAAAAGTACGATGACATCATCACTGGTATGTACAACGGGGCAGAGCGGATTGAAGTGCGGGCTACGGTGCAGTATCAGGATGGCCGAACAAGCGTGGTGGAAACGGCCGTAAAAATCGCCACTCTTTATTGAAATTTTGAACTACATGTCTACGAAAAACTGTTCATGTTAAGAGCATTAGGAGCTGGCGCGTGGAGTGGAGTTGTTGGTGGTGCTTTGCTGGGATTTATCTTTGCTTTGCTAGTGGTTTTTTATGTCCCGACAACTTCTCAAGATGAGACAAATCTTTTTCAAGGAAATCTCGCTGAACAGCAAATCGAATTTCAAGAACAAGAGAGTCCGTCCACTCTAACTTATATTCTAGGTTTTTTGTTTATAGCCATCAGATATGGTGGGCTCGGTGCCTTAATTGGTGCAGCTACAGGTACATTGTTCGGATCCATAGCGGGAATGATCATATTATCGACTAATCAGACAGGAAACGCTCATTTCATCGGTGCTGCTCTAGGTACTATCATAATGGGTTTGTTGTGTAGTCAGGTGAACTTCTTGACCATGATAATTGGAATCTTATTTGGATTATTAGGTGGTTATATTTCAGGAAAACAGTTTAAGTTGTTTTTCAGGTGAGCGTATGAACTGGCAGCTACTCCCCCAATTTGCAGTCACTGGTTTGTTAAATGGTGGTCCCATTGCCCTCATTGCGTTGGGCATCGTTCTCATCTTCAAATCTTCAGAGATTTTCAACTTTGCCCAGGGGCAAATGCTTCTCATCGGCACGATGACCACCTGGTGGTTCTGGTCCCCAGATGCCGGTTTGGGCTTACCGCTCTGGCTGTCCATCATTTGTGCCATGGGGGTCTCGGTGTTACTTGGTTTGCTCATTGAGCGGCTGGCGCTGCGCCCCCTCACTGGCCAACCGCTGCTCTCTATCATTTTGATGACGCTGGCCCTGGCCCAATTTTTGCAGGGGGTTACCATCCTCGTTTTTGGCACGGTACAACGCAACTTCCCCGTCATTTTCGACGTTACCAATCCCTACCAAATCACCTTGCCTTTTACCTACAATGATAACCCCATGATTTTGGTACTCAGACAAAATTTAGTGTGGTCTTTTTTGGTAGCTATGCTTTGCGTCACGCTGCTCTGGCTCTTCTTCCAATACACAACCACGGGCCTTTCTATGCGGGCCACCGCCGAAGATCACGAAACTGCCCAAAGCGTGGGCATTCGCATTAACCGCGTGTTTGGTATCTCCTGGGCCATCGCGGGCATCATTGCCGCTGTGGGGGGCATCCTCATCGCCACCGCCAGCGGCCTGGATTTGAGCCTCTCAATTGTGGTGCTGGCGGCTTTCCCAGCCGTGCTGTTGGGTGGTCTGGAATCAATCCCCGGTGCCGTGGTTGGCGGTTTGATTGTCGGGTTGGCTCAAGGGTTGGTTGCCCTGCCTAATAATGACTTTATTTTCGGTCCAGAAGCTGCCCAAGCTGTGCGCAACTCGGCGGCGATTATTCCCTACGTCATTTTGCTCATCGTTTTGCTCTTCCGCCCCGATGGCCTCTTTGGCCAGAAGCGCATCGAAAGAATCTAGTAACTAACAATTATTACCGGAGAACTAAATGGCTGTTTTACGACCCGCAGGTGATTTTGACCGCTCTTACGAGCAAGATATGGCCGTCCTGCGTAAACCGTGGCAGTATGTGGTACTCATCCTGTTTTTGCTGCTGCTGTTTGCCCTGCCGTATGTGGCCTCTGAATCGCTGGTTTCGCTGGTGAACCGTATCTGTATTTTTATGATTGCTGTGCAGGGCTTGAATATTTTAACCGGTTACACGGGGCAGATTTCTCTGGGGCAGGCGGCCTTTATGACGGTAGGTGGCTACATTTCGGCGCTACTGGTAGGCGTTTGGGGCTGGAGCTTCTTTTTGGCTTTGCCGGTTGCGGGCCTGGGGGCTGGTCTGGTTGGCTTGCTGTTCGGCTTGCCTTCACTGCGGGTAAAAGGATTTTACCTGGTGATGGCCACGCTGAGTGCCCAATTTATTATTCCCTGGTTTACGCGCAATATTTGGCCGGATGTGCTGAATGGGGCACAAGGCATCAATGTGCCCGTCCCTGTGATCCAGCTTCCGATTATCAGCAACACTTGCTTTTTGGGTACAACGTTTGACCCAGAAACGGCCGCTTGCATTTATCGTTTTGCCACCCCCACCCAATTTATCCACATTACCCTGGTGGTGCTGATCATCAGCACCATTGCTGCCCATAATATAGCTCGCAGCCGTTTGGGTCGTGCCTTCATCTCCGTCCGCGACAATGATTTAGCCGCCGAACTATTGGGCATTAATTTGTTTGGTTACAAACTGCGCGCCTTTTTCATTGCCTCGGTATATGCGGGAGTTGCTGGGGCTTTATTGGCCCACAATTTACGCCACCTCAATTCCGAAACGATTGGCCTGAATGATTCGGTCATCATGCTGGGCATGCTCATTGTTGGGGGGCTTGGCACCAGCGTTGGCCCCATTTTTGGCACGACGCTGATTATTTTATTGGAAGAATTCGCCACATTAATCACGCCAACTGTCATCAATATGTTCCCGGAAAATGCCGGTGGGATTGGTGCGGCGTTACGGCCGTTTGTCTTTGGTCTGGCGCTTACCTTGTTTCTGGTATTTGAACCGCGTGGGCTGGCCTATCGTTGGCGGTTGATCAAAGCTGCCTGGCGCTTACGGCCGTTTGCCCGTTAACCTTGTTATTTACCTCTGCGTATGAACGCGAAAATTTTTTGAGGAGGTGAACAATAAAAGAAAAACTTCCACAAGTTGAATGCCTTTATTTACCCATAAGAAGGAGAGAGTAAACATGAAGAAATTACCCGTATTCACATTGCTGTTTTTTCTATTAGGTGCCCTGTTTTTGGTAGCTTGCGGCACCCCCGCCGAAGTGCAGGACGCTGTCGAAGATGCTGTCAACGAAGTGGCTCCCACGCTTGAAGCTGCTGCGACGGAGATTGGGCCTACTGTAGAAGCGGCCGTTGAAGAAGCCGCCCCTACTGTTGAAGCCGTTGCTACCGATGTGGCAGAAGCGATGGAAGAGCCAACCGAAGAGCCGACTGAAGAGCCGATGGAAGAGATGCGAACGGATAATCTTGAAGGCGAAACCATCACCTTCTATCACTTTGGTGATCTGTCTGGACCGCTGGCCGGTATCACTGGGCCGCTGATCAATGGGTTTAACGATTCTGTTGCTGCTATTAATGCCAACGGTGGCATTCGCGGTGCCCAGATCGAACTGCAATTTACCGACACCCAATCCAGCGTTGATGAAGCCGTTGCCGCCTATGACCGCTATACCAGCGAAGACGACAACATCCTCGTTATGTTCACCTATGGTTCTGGTGATGGTGAAGCCTTGGCCAGCCGCTTTGTGGAAGATCAAATTCCCAACCTGGCAGCTGGTTTGAGCGCTGTTGCCTTCTATGGGCCAGAATCTGGTTACACGTTTGGCTATGCGCCCATCTACCCTGACCAGTTCGCCCTCTTCATGGATTACATCAGCGCCAATTGGGACGATGTAAAGCCAGAAGGTGCAGGCGATGATATCAAGATTGCTTACGTTAGCTGGCCCACCGCTTACGGGCAAGGTGCCTATACAGACGAAACCCTGGCCTATGCCGAAAGTTTAGGTATCGAAATCGTAGCCAACGAGTTGATTGATCCTGCCCCCACAGCCGATACCACCACGGCTATCCTCAACGCCCAGGCCGCTGGCGCAAATGTTATTTACACCAATTCCCTCGCCTTTGGTCCGGCTTCCATCCTAAATGGCATGGGGGCTTTGGGCCTGCGCGACCAATTCCTCTTTGGTGCCAATAACTGGGCAATGGACATTGCCATCTATGCCTTTGTTAGCGATCCGGCTTTGGTTGAAGGGATGATTTCTCCTTTCCCGTATCTCTTCTGGACAGATGCTGATAATCCAGGTGTTCAATATGCCGAGGAGCAGTTTGCCGCCAATGAACGCACGCCCGGAGAGCATGGTGTTGGTTATCTGCTGACCTTTGCCGGTGTAGATTTGGCTGTTCAAGCCATTGAACTCGCCATCGACAATGTTGGCTTTGACAACATGACTGGCGCTGATGTGCAGGCCGCCTTGATTGAGTTAGGGGCCGTTGACATACTTGACGGTGTGATGCGTGTTGATTTCTCCAATGACAGCCGCTCACCGCATGAGGCTCAGATTCGCCAGGTTCAAGGTGGTGAATTTGTTCTGTTGCAAGATTGGACAGCAACACCTGACCTGCGTCCGGCAGACAATTTCTCCCAATAGTCAGTTAGGTTAAGTTGATATAGCCCTAAGGGTTTTTATGACCCTTAGGGTTTCTCTTACATTAACCTAAGTTGCTACCTTAAAAACATGGCCGAAGCTCATGGCCAAAATAAACAAGCTGACCTTGAGTTCAAAACCA
>JBNKLQ010000245.1:0-9274 GCA_050292445.1 Promineifilaceae bacterium (SeqCode)
AGCAGCGCACTGGTTGGAGAAATGGCTGCTGCGCTATTCACCTCACGGATTGGGCTTGTCGTTTCAATGGCGGCGTTTTACCGACGGCTGCCGCTGGTGCTGTTGATGGGCGGGGGTATGGCGATTCTGTTAACGGCCGTTCAACTGCTGCCCACCTTTGAACTTATCCAGCAATCCAGCCGCCAGGGGGGCCTGTCGCCTAACGACGTGCTCTCATTTTCGCTCCATCCGCTGCTGCTCAACAGAGCACTGCTGCCCGCCTATGGCCAATCGTTGTTTAGCGAATACGTGGCCATTTTACCGCTGACGGCCCTGCTGCTGGCCTTTTTAGCGGCGTGGCAGTGGCGGCGGTGGCGCGGCGTCGTGCCCATCATCGTCCTGGTTTTGCTTGGGTTGCTCTTGGCGTTGGGTATCTTTAACCCGCTCAACTGGCTGCTGGCCCGTTTGCCCGGCTTTAATCTGTTTCGCGTGCCGGCACGTTGGTTGGCGGTGTATGCACTCGGCGTCGCTCTGCTGGCCGGTTTAGGCTGGCAAATGGTGCTGGATCGTTGGCTGGTCCGCCAGCATGATTGGCAGCGTGTGCCTTTGCGGGCGAAGGAAAATTTGTGGCATCTGGAACGGCCGTTTCGCTACGCTATTTGGCTGCTGATTGGACTCATCGCCTGGAACGCCCTGGCCCAGATTGCGGCTATTTTTGTGCCCACTGGCCCTGAGGCACCGTTTGAGGCGGCGGGGATTGGCACACTGCTACTTTGGCTGTTGGAACTGGCATTACTGTTTGGTCTCATTTTAGGGCAGCGATTGGTTTATGCGCCGCAAAATCGTTTTCGATTTAAACTGGAAATGCGCCAGCCTGGTTCTCCCTGGCTGCTGCTGCCGCTGCTCGTCATCACTCTGTTTTTAGGCACACGCACCCATCCGTACAATAACCTCACGACACCCGAAGCGTACTTCGATTTGCGCCCACCGCTGGCCCGACTGATGGCTGAGAACCCGTGCCGGGAAACGGCCGTTTGCGCCATACCCCCGGATCGCTTCCTGAGCCTGTCCGACATCTTCTTTGACGTGGGTGATCAGGCAGAGATCGACACAATTTATGGCGATCAACTCTCTTTGGCCGCACAATACGATTACACCATCGCTATGAAGCAAAAAGAGATCATCGCTCCCAATTTACCGCTTATCTTTGATTTGGCGGCGGTGGATGGATTTGATGGGGGAATCTTGCCACTAAATTCGTATAGTGATTTTATGCAATTGGTGCTGCCGTCGGAGACGCAGACGACAGACGGCCGTTTGCGTGAACATCTAACGGCTGTTCCGCCCGCACCCTGGCTTGATCTCACCAACAGCCGTTACGTCATCACCGACAAGGTAGGCGATGTCTGGCAAGAAGTTGGCTTCAACATGACTGCCTTCTTCGACCTGGAATTCCCGATTGCGCTGGAGCCGGGCGAGTCGCTGGAGATCGCTTACACACCTGTCTTCACCGCCACCGCGCTGACCTTTGTTTCGGAAGGGGAACCGGGGTGGGTAGAAGTATACACGCAGGCAGGTGACCATTGGGATTTGCCTGCTTTTGCAGTTGGCAGTGGTGTGGTGCGGTCTAGCTGGACTGCGTCTGCCACGATGCGCCAGATTGTCCAGCGTGCCGCGCCAACTCAACTCATCTTGCATGGTCCAGAGGAAGGCATCTGGCAAATTTATGGTGCCACACTCATCAACGAAACCGATGATACATTTCAGCCGTTGGTGCTGGGTAATTATCGCCTCATTCATTCCGGGGATGTAAAGATTTACGAGAATCTGGATGTGTTGCCCCGTGCTTTTTTGCTGCCCAACTGGACCTGGCAGCCGAACCAAACGGCCGTTTTACAAACAATGCAGCAGCCTGATTTTACCTTGAGGGAAACGGCCGTTCTCCTCGGCAGTGGCGAAAATCGCATCGGTGAAGCCGATGCCACCGCCACCGCCACGATCACCCGCTACGAGCCAGAGCAAGTGATTGTGGAGACCCGCAGCAGTCAGCCGCAATTGCTCCTGCTCAGCGATGCTCACTACCCCGGCTGGCAAGTCACCATCGATGGCTCACCCGCCGAATTGCTTCAGGCTGACGGCCTGTTTCGCGGCGTGCAGCTGCCTGGGGGCGAGCATGAAGTGATCTTCAAATTTAGCCCGCGAAGTTTCCAATTAGGATTGATGATGACGGCCGTTGGCCTGATCTTGCTGGCTTTGCTGGGAGCTGCTCTGCTTATTTTACAGCGCTTAGATTCAAGAAGAATGGAACGCTGATCGGTATTTTAGAAAGAAGGATTGAACATGGAACTACTTTCGCGGCCCAAGTTGGGCGTTGCTTTGTGGACGCTGGGTGAAATGCCATTGGCAAACTCGGCTAAATTGGTGGCCGAAATGAAATACGACGGTGTTGTGCTGCCCTTTGCCCAAGTTGAATCGCCAACTGCTGCTGCCGAAATCTTGCAAGTGCATCAGCTAGCCTGCTTTGCTCTCTCGCCCAATCACGTCGATTTAGCACATCCCGATACGGCCGTTCGCCAAACCGCCATTACCCATGTGGAAGAAGTGATTGAAACGGCCGTTGCTTTACAAAGCCCACTCGTCACCATCCGCAACCAGCCGGGCCGTTTCCGCCCCCTCAGCACCATTACTGAGGAGCAGGCATTGTTTGAAACGGCAGTCTACCACCTGGCTACTTTTGCTGCGGAGCGCAATATTCGTTTGGCGCTGGATGTGGTGAACCGGTATGAGAGCTTTTTGTGTACGACAACGGCCGTAACCCTGGAAATGCTCACCCGACTTAACCAGCCCAATCTTGGACTCACCCTTGGCGCTTTCCATATGAACCTGGAAGAACAAGACGCTGCCGCCGCGATTCAATCCGCTGGGGAAAAGCTGGCTTTGTTTTTCATGGCCGACTCCAATCGGCGGGCCATTGGCCAAGGGCACATCAAATTAGGTATGCACTTGTGGGCGTTGGAATCTTTGCCCCAGGTGCCGGTCATTTTGGAATGCTTGCCGGAAGGTGGTGACCCGTTTGGCGAGATGGTGGGGGAAGACGGCCGTAATCAAATTATTCGCTATCTTGAAGAGTCCAGAACCTGGTTCTAATAGTTGACATAACATTTTGTCAACTTCCTCCACAAAGGTATAATCGCTTGCTGGAACTGTTTCATCAACCAATAAACCGGGCTATTACTAGATCATGAGCCTGAGACGCTGAGCCAGGATTTCGCGGCTTACCCAGATTCAAAATCTGACTACTCTACATCTCTTCCCTGCTTGTCGGATTGCGTCATGACTAGTTTGATGGCCTAAGATTAGGAGAAAACATGTCAGAAAGAAAAAAAGTGCGCGTAGCCATCATAGGTGTTGGTAACTGCGCCTCATCACTTGTTCAAGGCGTACAATATTACAAAGAAGCGGCCGAGGATGCCGAGATTCCTGGGTTAATGCATGCAACTGTAGGTGGTTATCACGTACGCGACATAGAATTTTCTGCTGCTTTTGATGTGGTCGAAGGCAAAGTTGGCAAGGATTTAAGTGAGGCAATTTGGGCTCATCCTAACAACACCATTAAATTTTCGGAGGTGCCACACCTCAATGTGCCCGTCTATCGTGGCATGACACATGATGGTCTCGGCAAATATGTTAAAACCGTCGTGGAAAAAGCACCTGGCCCTACCGACAACATCGTCAAAATTTTGAAGGATACCGGCACAGATGTCATTGTTAACTTTATGCCGGTGGGTTCTGAGATGGCCACCAAATGGTACGTGGAGCAGACTCTAGATGCTGGTTGTGCTTTTGTCAATGGTATTCCGGTTTTCATTGCCAGTTCCGAATATTGGAGCAAGCGTTTTGCCGAGCGTGGCCTGCCCATCGTTGGCGACGACATCAAAAGCCAGGTTGGGGCCACCATTACCCACCGCGTGCTGACCAATTTGTTCAATGATCGCGGCATTCATATGGATCGCACCTATCAATTGAACTTTGGCGGCAATATGGATTTCTACAACATGTTAGAACGGGAGCGGCTGGAATCCAAGAAAATCTCCAAGACCGGTGCCGTTACCAGCCAACTGCCCTATGACATAGGCGCTGAAAATGTTCACGTTGGCCCCAGCGATTACGTGCCCTGGCTGACAGATCGTAAATGGTGTCACATTCGCATGGAAGGACGTGCCTTTGGCAATGTGCCGCTTAATCTGGAACTGAAGCTGGAAGTGTGGGATTCGCCCAACTCCGCTGGCGTCATGATCGATGCCGTACGCTGTGCTAAATTAGCTTTGGATCGTGGCATTGGCGGCCCGTTAATTGCCCCATCTTCCTACTTCATGAAGACGCCACCAGAACAGTTTACTGATGATGAGGCCCGCAAATTAACCGAAGCGTATATTGCAGGAGAATTGTAGAAGCAAGCCGCCAGACGGCTAGGCACAATCATTTGGCATGAGAAAATCATCATAAAAATCGGTCTTGACGCTCAAAACAACCTATGTTATAGTGCCAAGGCTGTTAAAAAGCAGCAAAAAATCTTAAAGGAGATAGGCGTAAATGAACATGTTTTACTTCGATAGCATCATCGTCCACCGTGACGCCGTTGGCGGCAGTGCCAACCTTTGCGCCTGTGACCAGGTCCCTCCTTTGTGATTTTTTTCACAAATAAGAGTTGACGACAACGGTCACGGCGCTTTCAGCCCGTGACCGTTTTTTGTTTTGCCGCTTTGAACGCCACGGGTACGCCCTGTGGCGTTTTTTGTTCTCACTAAGGCGGCAATACCGGACATAGGGTGTCAACAATCGTTGATATGCTACAGACAGATCGATTTCGAAGAGCTGTCACCCCGACAAAATGGAAATAATCATGAAGATGGAAATGTTTAACTTAAAAGAAACTGTTGTTGAAAACAAATTTGTAGGGCTGTGGCGATTACTAAAAGGGTATCAGCTCATTTATGTGATTGCCTTGCTGGGAATAGGTTTAGCTGCCCTGGCGCAAACGGGAATTTACTTTTTCCTGGGCTATTTTGTGGACACAATTTTGCCTTCGGAGAATATGTTGCAGCAGCTACCCTGGGTGGCATTGGGCTTTGTCGGTCTGGCAACATTGCAAGGATTGTTCACTTTTTCCGGTGGGCGGCTAGCCGCCAAAACATCTGAAAAAGCGGTGCTGCGCATTCGTAACTTTTTGTATGACCACATTCAACGCCTCACCTTTACCTACCATGACAATATGCAAACGGGTGAACTGTTGCAACGTTCTACTTCTGATGTGGATGCGGTACGGCGGTTGTTTGCCGAACAGACAATTGGTATTGGCCGGATTGTGATGTTGTTTATTGTGAACTTCATCGCTCTGTTAACTATTAATGTCAAGCTGGCTTTCCTGTCTGTTGTGGTCATTCCGGTGGTGCTCATCATCTCCTATTTCTTTTTTGTTAAAGTGGGTGAAGCCTATGAGCATTTCCAAGAGCAGGAAGCGACATTGTCTAACCGGCTTCAGGAGAATCTGGCCGGGGTGCGTGTGGTAAAAGCGTTTGCCCGCCAGGTCTTTGAAATAGAAATGTTTGAGGGTGAAAACCAGGAGAAGTACCGTCGTGGTCGTCGGTTGACATCAATGCACGCGGTTTTCTGGCCATCAACGGATGTTTTGTGTGGTATGCAGATGCTGCTTGGGTTTTATCTGGGTGGACGCATGGCTATTGATGGCTCGATTACGACCGGCATGTACCTCTCTTACGTAGGGTATGTAACGCAAATCATCTGGCCGATTCGTAACCTGGGTCGTTTGATTGCTGATGTTTCTACGGGTTTGGTCTCTTACGGCCGTATCCTGCAAATTGTGCGGCAAGATCGTGAGCCACTCACTGTTGGATCTCATCGACCGGACAAACCGGTACGGGGTGCAGTCCATTTTGAACAGGTTAACTTCACTTACGAAGGCGAAGAAGAGCAGGTGTTGCACGACATTTCCTTTAACGTGGAGTCGGGTCAGGTGGTGGCGCTATTAGGCGGCACGGGATCGGGTAAAACGTCGCTGGTGAATTTGCTGCCACGGTTTTATGAGTATACAGACGGCCGTATCCTGCTAGACGATGTTGAGCTGAAGGAATATCCGCGTGACTATTTGCGTGAGCAGATTGGTATTGTGATGCAGGAACCGTTTCTCTTTTCGCTGACGATTCGAGACAACATCACCTACGGGGTAACCCGTGAGGTGACTGAGGCGGAGATTGAAACGGCGGCCCGCGCGGCTGCGGTGCACGATGTTATCCTCTCTTTTCCGAATGGTTACGAGACAAAAGTGGGTGAACGAGGTGTAACGCTCTCTGGTGGGCAGAAGCAGCGCGTGACGCTGGCCCGCACCTTCTTGCGCAATCCGCGCCTGCTGATTCTGGATGATGCAACTTCTTCGGTGGATACGGAGACGGAGGCAGAAATCCGGTCGGCGTTGGACCGACTGATGGAATCACGGACAACGTTCCTGATTGCTCACCGGATTCAGAGTGTGATGAATGCTGACCTGGTGCTGGTGCTGGAAAACGGCCGTATCGTGCAACGTGGCACGCATGACACGCTTGTTAATGTGCCCGGTACGTACCAACGCATCTACGACTTGCAATCGCGCATTGAAGATGAGCTGGAAGCGGATTTGTCCGCAGTGGCAATGAATGATCGAGCCAATGGCTATCACAAATTGCCCCAGGCGGGTGATTAAAATGTAGAGACGTTGCATTGCAACGTCTCTACCAAAAAATACGAGAAAATCTAATGTCTGAACATTATTTTGAAGAAGAAGAATTTGATAGCGAGGTCAATGGTGAAACCGTTCGCCGCATTTTGCGGGTCGGGTTCCAGCATTGGCCATACATGGTGACGTTTCTGGTGTGCATTACGGCCGTTGCGCTCATCGAGTCTTATTTTACGTTCCTTAGCAAACGAATGATTGATGAAGGCATCATGGCCCGTGATCTGGATGCGCTGCGTGCCCTGGCTGTTCAGTATGGTCTATGGTTCCTGATTTTTGCCGTGTTTGTATTCGGTTTTATCACGGCGGCTGGCTATTTGGGGCATTTGGTGCAGTATGATTTGCGCAAACAGATGTTTGATCATCTGCAAAAGCTGCCGCTGTCTTACTACAATCGGACCTCTAATGGCTGGATCATGTCCCGTGTGACGTCTGACGCTGTTCGTGTGGGTGACCTGGTTTCCTGGGGCTTCCTGGATACAGCCTGGACCATCACGAGCGTATTAACTTCGCTCGGCTTCATGTTTGTCATTAACTGGAAGCTGACGCTGTTGGTGCTGCTGATGATTCCAGCATTGTGGAAAGTGGCGATTACCTTTAAGCAGCGTATTCTGACAGAGTATCGTCGAGTGCGTAAGCTGAACTCCAAGATTACAGGCTCGTACAGTGAAAGCATCACTGGCGTGCGTGTTGTCAAGTCGCTGGGCCGTGAACATAAAAATCTGAGTCAATTCAACGAATTGACCGATGACATGTACCAGGCATCTTACCGGGCAGCCTGGCTGTCTGCACTGTTTTTGCCAGCGGTGCAGCTGGTGAGCGCTACTGGGATTGCCGTAGTGGTCTGGTTTAGCGGTGTGCAGTTTGAAGCAGGCGGTATGACGATTGGTGGTTTGCAAGCCTTTATTTCGTATGTCACCTTCATGCTGTGGCCGATTCAGCAGATGGCCCAAGTGTATGCCAGTATGCAGCAGGCTGTGGCTTCTGGTGAGCGTATCTTCTCGCTGCTGGATACCGAGCCGGAGATTGTGGATGCACCTGAGGCGGTTGATCCGGGCAGTATCCGGGGTGACATTGTGTTTGATGACGTGTCGTTCCAGTATGAAGAGGGCAAACCGGTGCTGGAGAACTTCACTTTGCGAATACCGCAGGGGGAAACAGTCGCCCTGGTGGGTCCAACAGGTGCGGGTAAATCAACCCTGGTCAATCTGATTTGCCGGTTTTATGAACCAACGTCCGGTCAGATATTGATTAGTGGTTACGATTACACGACGCTGACGCAGCATGCCATTCAATCTCGCATTGGTATGGTGCTGCAAACGCCACACTTGTTCTCGGGTACGGTGATGGATAATGTGCGGTACGGGCGTCTCGATGCCACCGACGACGAGGTAGAAGAAGCGGCCAAGCTAGCTGGCGCTCACGATTTCATCATGAAGCTGGAGCATGGCTACAAAACGGAAGTGGGCGAAGGTGGTGTGCTGCTCTCTGTTGGTCAGAAGCAGCTCATCAGCCTGGCCCGAGCTGTGTTGTCCAAGCCAGACATCTTTATCATGGATGAGGCGACAAGTTCGGTAGACACGTTGACAGAGGCGTTGATTCAGCAGGGTATGGAGACTTTGATGAACGGCCGTACCAGCTTCATCATTGCCCACCGGCTGTCTACCATCAAGAGCGCCGACCGCATTTTGGTCATTGAAAATGGTGGCGTGTCCGAGATGGGCACCCATGCAGAACTAATTCAGGCTCGTGGCCATTACTATAACCTGTACACCAAGCAGTTCCGCGACGAACGGCAGAAGGTGTATGGGCTGGATGGTGCGGTACCGGTGGCACAGTAAACGGTAATCAATAGGTTAGTATTCAGTAAATCAGTTGCGAACAAATCACTGATTACTGACTCACTGACCACTGATTACTGGAAAAAAGGACGGGATACAATGAATTATCAACAGAATCAACTACGGTCAGTTTTACAAGCATTGGCACTGCCGGTGACTGGTCAACTGCGCCTGTATCCCAACGAAGCGTGTAAAGTGAGTCGATTGATACAGGAGTTTGAGCAGTTTGAACCGGTTTTTGTGGCCGAGGCTGCGGAGAGTCTGACGGAAGCGCAAAAAGCGGTGTTGGCCTCGCTGCACCATGATTTAATGCGTGTGTGCCTGGATCACACCTGCACTGATGTGGCCCTGCGCCGCAGTGAAGTGTGGCGGCGCGTGCGCTTGCTGGCGCGGTCGGCCTTGCTGGCTTTCAACTGGCCACTGGCGCTGCCGCCACAGGTTGAACCTGTGCTGGCGTAACAAGAATGAAATCCTATAGTTGAACAAGAGTTGGCATCTTTTTAGGTGTCAGCTCTTTTTTAATTCCTCAAGATGTAGGTATCTTTATGGTAAACGTGGCACCCTTTCCAGGAATGCCCTCGCTTTCTACCTCAATAGTGCCCTGATGCTGTTCCATAATCTTTTTAGCGATGGATAATCCCAGGCCCGTTCCAGACACTTCGGATTC
>JBNKLQ010000246.1:0-9252 GCA_050292445.1 Promineifilaceae bacterium (SeqCode)
GGAGCCATAGCCAGATCGTGCCGCCCGTACAGCCGGTCGCCACCTGTGAGGGCGACTTAGAACCAATACCTTTCAAATAGGGGTGCCGTTAACTCGGCTTCATAATCTGTCTTTTTGAGCGATTGACTCTAAAAACCAATTGAACTGTCCAAACTTAACCCCAAATTGGATGATAAATTATATGATTAAAAACGGACGTTATCAGCAAACAGATGCAATTTCTCTCGAGTGGCAGCCTAGGTATGTAGATGTAGTTACTGCTTCTCTCATAAAGTGGTCTCTCGTGTCAAGGATGTTAATTACACCCCTTCAAGTTAATTGAGGACTGGCCCCATTGATGGTAAATGGGGCCCAATAGTACGGATGGGAAAAGGATTCTTGATGTAGTAGATGTAATTGTGCCGATTGAAGAGCTTGAGCCACATGCTGACCTTGCGAGAGCGCTTGATAAAAAGTCTGCATCAATACGGCCGTAGCTACGTCATCTACTTTCCATAAACCAGAGACAAGTGTCATCGCTCCCGCATACAAAAAGGCACTGGTTAATCCCAATACATCGCTGCCGGCCAGTCCCACACGCGCCGATTCGCAGCCACTCAAGACGACCGTTGCGCCAGCTAATTGCCCATACTGCAGATACAGATCAGAAGCTCTTAACCAACGGCCGTCAGCCAGGGGCATACCAGACGCTAGAGGATCTGAATCATCATAATGAATGTGCCCTGCCAGATGAATGATGGAACGGCCGGAGACAGCATCCCAAAAGCGGGTACGCGTGGCCGCCTCATCCAGCAGCACCGTTGCCTGGGGCCATAGCTGCGCCAGATGGTTCACTTCACTGTTTACAGCCTTCAGGTAATTTTCCTGCCCGCGTACCCCTGGATAGCCCAGGAACAACGGGGGCTTCTTTCCCGCCGCACGTTGGCGGCAGTAAGCCCAGATTGTGGCACTGGGTGCATATTGCAATTGCCATGTTTCCACGAGATATTGTTGTCGGCGGCTGTCATAAAGACAGGCGAACGGGATATGAAATAGGTCGCGGTGGGGCAAAATGAGCAAGCGTTCTTTATCTTGTAAACGTGTCTCCAACGGGGCAATCAACATCTGCCATAGTTGGCTCAGGCGTTGTTGTACATTTGGCTGAACGCTACTAGGCCTCATCACTCGCCTCCGGGTTTGCTGCCACTGGCTGGTAATATCAGGCCAGATCGCAGGTAGAGGGTGCACCTGTATATCCCCCAGTTTCTGCGTAACGGTCAATGCATACAATTGCTCACCGGCTGCATAATATGAAACCAGAATAGTTTGTTCATCCAGCAATGGGTGGATGTTATGACCATCAATCGCAACCCCATCACGCCAGGCATAGGCGTTATCTTGATGTCGCGCAATCTGATCATCAAGCGCTTTCAAGTGGTGCGTCAAAGAAGACACGGCCTTAATCTGATGCGAATCGTGCCGTGCTAAAACCGACCCTCGTTGTGATAATTTACTCAGCGAGTCACCATCCTGAAAGGTTAAATCAGACCAACGCCAGTCTAAAGCAGCGCTAACTTCTTCTCGTTCAGCAATGAGGGTTTGGAGTTGGGTGTCAGTATTATTATCGAGGGGTTGTCGAAGCAATAAGTCAGCCAAAGAGGCGGCCTTAAAACGCTCAACCCAGGTAAGCAGTTTCTCTGCCGTCTTTGGTTGTTGGTGTAAAGCGGCCAACAGTTCGTTTGTGATCGCTTGTTTGTCTTCCAGAAAGCTAGCCTGGTGTTGGTGGCTGCTGAGAGAGCGGCGGATTTTATTCAACAGTTGCACCGCTTGTCCATACGCCTGTTCAGCTACCAGGCCATCGTCACTATTTTGAGCTAATTTACCCAGCCCCCGCCAGCAGCGGGCAGCCAGCAAAGGAATTGTGTCTCCGACGACTGCCAGAGCGGCTTCGTAATGCTGCCGGGCTTTATCTGGTTGGCGTTGCCAACAACTATCAGCCCATACGATACTTGCCTGGGCTGCACGTAACGGCAGGCCAGCCTCAATAAGCATCTCATACGCCGGTTGAACCTGGTGAAGCGCCTCATCTGTACGCTGTAAGCGCAACAGCAGTTCCGCCTGGCTTAATTGTACGGAGGCGCTTAATAATGGCATTTGCAAACCAGTCAACTGCCGCGCCGCTTCTTCTAAACAGTCTAACCCTTCTGCTTGCATCTCGGGAATTTGACTCTGGGCCAGTAAGTGTCCTAACTCAATGCGTGTTTCAACAATATCAAGCTGCCACCCTGATTGCACAAATATTGACAGGGCATGACGCAGCAGTCGTTCTGCCTTTTGCGGCTGGTTCATTGCTTGCCATACCCGCGCTTCGTACACATCTACATGTGCCATATCAGGCGATTCGGGTGGTAGGCGTTTAGCATCGGCCCGCGCCTGTGCGAGATGAGTCATAGCGGCTTGCAACTGATTCTGCCGTACACACAACTTGGCCAAATTGAACTGGGTTCTAAACATATGCAGAGCGTTGTCGGTAGCCGCGTACTGCGTATAAGCACGCATAAAACAGTCGCGTGCCAATGATAGATCGTCCATTTTGTGGGCGGCTACCCCCATATTGTGCAGAGCACGGGTAGCTCTTAGAGGCATTTCCAGTTCCGTAAACAGCTCCCACGCCTGTTGATATGTTTCCATAGCCCGTTTATATTGGCTGATCCAGGTAAATAGTGGCGCCAGATTGTCGGCCAGGACGGCTTGAAAGAAGGGATCACCGACAAAGTGTGGTTGAATCCAGTCTGCCAACGCAAAAGCTTCATCAAAACGCCCCATCAAACCTAATTTGTATACGGCCGTGACCTGTGCCTTAGCTACATCGGTCGGCGTTCCGTGTGCTTCATAAATGGCCACAGCCTGGTTGACAGCCTCTAAACTGGCCTCAAAATGACTGTGTACCTGCCAGGCATGAGCACGACCGCGCCAGACCAACCCCATGGCTAATGGATCACTCAACGTTTGTGCCAACGCCTCTGCTTTGTCGAGGAGTGCAAGGGCGCTTTCTAAATCGCCCTCGCTGCTGATCGTCTCTGCCTGCTGCTTCAGTTTAGTGATGGTTTCTATGGAAAATGATTCTACGGTGCCCATAGTTAATATCTAAGGTGTTGCCAAGCGTAGCATAGGCAACCCATATAACGTGAGCGGAATTAACACCTTTTCATCCAAACGATCTACCCACATCTCACGCTCTGCGTAATAGGTATGCTTGGCTTGCACTAGAGAGTGTCCAATGGTCTGGTTGCCCTCAGATACGAGCTTTGTCAACACTAACGCCAGGTCTTCAGAATAACTGACGCCCACGTAAGAGCCGTAAGTATAAGCATTCGAGCCAATGTAAGTGCCACCCTGTCCCAAAAATGCCTGAGGTAGATCTAGATCGGTGATCAAACCTGACCCGTCCGGCACGGGCAGACCGGCATGACAACCTATTGTTATCAACAAGGTTTGGTCATATGCTTGAGGCTGGGATTGAATGTCAACTGCTTTTAAGGAGCCGATGCTAAAGTGACTGCTGTGGAAAGCGGCCCAGATGGAGCCGGTTGTTTGTGCTAAAACAGCATCCGTAAACGTGTCCGTGTCGTCAGTACAGGTAAGGCTGGCGATATTGGCTGTATTTAGCACGTCACATTGCGCCTGGCTTAAATCGGCAGCTAATTGGGCATCACTACCTACTGTGCCAGTTGCCAGCATCATCTGGCCATCATTGGCCAGGAAGGCATCAACTGCGGTGATGATTTCAGCGGGTGTCTCCACCAATCGTCCGATCGCCAAATCGGGTAAATATAATGGATGATCGCCATACCAGAAGGGAGAATCGGGCAGGATTGGGTTGCGCGCGGCGTAAAAGTCATCTGTCAGCAGTTGGTCTTGGGACAAGGCGGCGCGCACGGCCGTTCCGGCTGGTACATAAGAACCATAAATCTGCTCATACCAAGCCGTGCCATTCCGATCAGCCACACGGTAGAAAGGTATAATTGGGTCGCCGCCAACCAGAACTAGATACTGAAGACCAGGGTAGGCCAGGGTATAGTCGTCAAGCAATATTTTGATGCCAGTAGCCACTTCGTTTGCGCGTTGGTAACTGCCGGGATTGGCCTCCCAATTGGCATAGGCCATAGCCACATTCGAATCAGTCATCACATCCAACACAACGCCGTTTACCAGAGGGTGTTGTGCCAGTTCATATAGCTTTTCCATAACGGCAGATGTGCCGTAATACTCAATCAGTCGGTCCGGGGCGACGAGGATAAGCGTTGTGGCATCGGCTGGGGAAATGGGGGTAGTGACAGAGGTTGAATTATTGGTCAGGTGGTTATCCGGTGTGGTGGTCGTGAGTACGGCCGTAACAGAGAGTACAGTGCCCACAGGAACTGTGCTCTCTGCAGACAAAGTTACAGGCAATGCCAGCGGTGATGATTGCGCCAGTAATGTGTTCCAATCCCATTCCAGGAAAGTAGTAGGCGTCACGCCGGCAGAAACAAAGGTCAACTCAGGCGGAAGCGTCATGATAAGCCGCGTATTTGCAGCAACTGCCCCCCCCTTATTATCGATGAATAGCGTATAATTTGCCTGGTGACCCGGTACGAGTAAGGGAGGACCACTAAGGGTCACACCCACATCTGCGTAGTTTGGATCAATGAGGTGTGTATCTATTGTGGCGGTGTTATTGCTTAGGAACGACTCAGATGTTGCGGTAAATGCTTCGACAACGGCAGTGTGAACCGTATTGGACAAATCATCACTCAAAGTCACGACCACCGATGTCGTTATGCCGCTTCCAGGTGCAATCTCGGGCAATGCCCATATTGGTGGAGATGTGCTCACCGGTGTTAATAGCGAACTGGCATAGACAGTGCCCTCTGGTAAGGTTAACGTAAGCATTGTATCGATCGCTGACGCCTGACCATGATTGTCTACCTGAAGCGTGTAGGTTAACGTTGTACCGGCCAATGCTGTGCCCTTGCTCTTGATGCCAACTGACAGATCGCTTTGAAACAAGGGCACTGCTAGTTGTGTCAGACCAGCTATTGTACCCACCCATAAAGTTTCATCTAGCCCGATACCTACCACCGAAACATTATTTCCGGCTAAGCCATCGGCCGTGGTGTAGGTTTTCCAGGCGGGATTGTCAATGGGATTATACCGGCTGACCCCGTCACTGGTCCCAAACCAGAGGGAATCATCACTTCCCCTGGCAATTGATCTGACCGTAACACTGGCCAGACCATCAGACGGTGTAAACGTTTCCCATTCGGGGCTGCTCTCCGGCGTATAGTGACTGACCCCACCCAGACGTGTGCCGAACCAAAGGGAGTTATCTTTATCAATCAAGATGTCAAATACTGTATTGGCGCCCAAACCGTCAGCGGTGGTAAAGGTTTGCCACTCTGGGCTGCCTCCAGGGGTATAGTGACTGACCCCACCGCTGGTGCCAAACCAAAGGGAGTTGTCAGCGGCCACGACCACGGCCACCACACTGTTATGCGCCAGACCATCGGCGGTGGTAAAGGTTTGCCATTCTGGGCTGCCGCCAGGGGTATAGTGACTGACCCCACCGCCGGTGCCAAACCAAAGGGAGTTGTCAGCCGCAATGGTAGTGGCCATCACACTGTTATGTGCCAGACCATCAGCAGTGGTAAAAGTTTGCCACTCTGGGTTACCGCCGAGAATATAACGGGCGACACCTTCTCCCTGTAAACCAAACCAGAACGCCTCGTTCTGACCAACAGCCATAGAAAGGATGGAGTTGCCGGGCAAACTATTGTTATCCAAAACGAACGCTTCCCACTGAGGATTGTTGCTGGCTATGTAGTGGCTGATGCCGCGCTCACCTGTACCGAACCAGATATTTTCGTCGGAACCGACGGCAATCGTTCTTATGTTATTTCCGACCATGCCCTCGGCAAAGGTAAACGTCTCCCAGTCAGGGTTGCTGCCGGGCACGTAGTGTGTGATGCCGAAACCGGTACCAAACCAGAGCGAATCATCACTGGCTACGGCAACCGTTTGCACAATCCTATAGGCCAAACCATCAGCAGTTGTAAAACTTTCCCAGGTGGGGTTCGTGCCAGGTGTATAATGGCTGACTCCGCCGTTGGTAGCGAACCAAAGGGACCCATCTGCGGCTGCGGCGATAGATTGTACGGTATTGTGAATCAGGCCATCAGCTACGGTAAAGTTTTCCCATGCCGGGTTGCTGTCAGGAGTATAGTGACTGACTCCTTCTCTGCTTCCAAACCAGAGAGAGCCATCGTTGGCGACGGCGATGGTTGTGACGTAATCATGAATCAGACCGTCACTGGTCGTTAGGTTTTCCCATTGCGGGTTTGCCCCAGGTATGTAATGGCTTATACCGTGTGCCCAACCAAGCCAGAGAGACCCGTCTTTCCCTACGGCAATTGCCTGGGTGTTTTGAGATGTTAACGTTTCCCATTCCGGACTGCCGCCTGGCGTATGTTGCGTGACTCCATCTGGCGTTCCAAACCAAATTGTGCCGTCTATATCAACCGCAATTGCCTCTATATTATTGGAGATCAGACCATCGGCCGTCGTGAACAACTGGTGGCTGCCATCGGTTGGGTCCCAGCGCACGACGCCGCCGGTTGTGCCGGACCATAAATAAGTGCCATCCCAGGCCAGAGCATTGATGTCATTCGCCATACTAAATTCGTTCAACAATGTAGCTTCAGCCAGACCCAAATCAATCCGCTGATGTAAATCAACGTCCAGGGTCACTGTTGTCACTTCGCTGGTCGTGTGGCCGCTGTAGACGCCGGTAGCTGTTACTACCTGGCCCTCAATAATGTGTGCTCCCCACACACCAATCCCATAGCGGGGGAATGTTTCACTGGGGTAAAGTCGTGTTTGACCCTCATAGATGGCGCCGTCCACTTCCAATTGCACCTGGATACCTGCTTTGGGTTGACCTGCGAAACGGCCGTATCCCCAAAAACAAGTAACATCTGGTCCACCGCCAGGCGGGGCTTCATCACGGAAACTGCCGCTGCCGGGATCTGGCAAGGGATTAAAATCATCACACTTCCAGCCGGTCACGAAGTTCATCTGCGCCGGCTCGTTAGACAGTGTAATCACTCGTTGGTCTTTATCGGCCCCAAATTGGGCCGTTAATGTCACCATGTCACCGAAGCCGACTCCAATTTGGGCCAGCTCGGATTGGCTAAAAGTGTAAGTGGGCAAATCCATTGATTGTGTCGTGGTCACAGTGACCTGTTGACCGTTACGTGCGGCTGTGATGGTAGCGCCTGTCACCGGCCCACCTGATGGGAAATCTATGACAGACCCCCAGATGAGGTCGTTATTTAAACTCCCTAATTCAGACACGATTAGATCGGCCTGCTGGCTCTGGGTAGAAAAATCGGGGTAGACGATAATTTGCTGCGTCACGGTCGTCCCGTTGACGTTCGCCGTGATGGTAATGGGTTGTAAGAAGTCCAGGTCTAAAGGGCTTATATCAACGGCATAGGTAGGCGCAGCCTGATCGGTATATATCTGGGTTATGCCTGTCACCTGGCTAATCCCTTTGCTAACCGTAATGGGAACGTTGGTTAGGGGCACGGCCGTGCCGGTTGCCGGCTGCCACCAGACGGCGCCGTATAAGCAGATGCCCCATGTCGGCAATTCATCATCACCACACAACACGACAGGTGGTGGCTCGGGGGTGTTGGTGGGCGCTGGTGTTGGTGGAGGATTGCTGCTAATGACGGTAATGTCCGTAAAGGTGGCGGTGGTAACGGCCGTGTTGTTAAAGGCCGTTACTGCCAGGCCAATGTAAACATTTTGATTCATGCTGACTGTTACCGTTTCCAGCAAATCCCAATTTAGGCCATCGTCTGAATGATAGGTCGTAACTGTGTCTCCCATTCGCGCTAAACGCAGCCATCGTGGTGAAGTGACAATGCCGCCGTTTGTTTGCTGGGTAGAAGCGCCAGCTGCTAACCGGTAGGCTGTGCCTAGCGAACCGTTGTAGCGTAAACGGGCCATCACGTGAGGCGCATCACCGGTTAGACTTTCGCGCAGCATCAATCCGGATACGGCCCAGGCACTGGTATTAGCCGGCGCCCCAACGTAAGCAATGATTTCGCCATCCCCGTTTAAAGGCTGATACACATAGTGGAAGCCATCCTCGTTGCCCCAAACGCCCTTGCCCGAAGCGGTCACGGTGATGACGCTGGTCGCATCATCAACCGAACCGGCAATACTAACGTGACCCACATCGCTTTGCAGCCAGGGATCAGCCGATAAGGTAAATTGCGCCGGGGTGGCATATGCTGACAAGGCTGCCAGGAACCATAAGCTGACGGCTGTTATGCTGAAAACAAAAATAAAGTAAAGGGGACGATGCAGTTTATATCGTAACAAAATTTTAGACCCTTTCAAAACCTGCCTCGAGATCGCTGACAATTGCCCTGGTACCGCAAATTATCAACTCAGGCGTCCGTTTCCGAGGCGAGAGTACCGGTTTGATATGTAAGCAACTAAATTAAGGCAATCTGATGTCGAGAACAGCATATTCATGACCCGCTACCCGCCAGCGCAAGGAATAGTTTCCGGGGGAAACACGCGCAAAGATAGCATCCGCCGCCAACAGTGTTTCTTCATGTACGGCTGGCCCTTCTCCATTTCTTTGCAACCAAAGCGTAATCCCATCCAGCAACTTCGCCAATGAGTCATCCCCGCTTGACATCGTTATATAGAGGTCGCGGTATTGTGGGTCAGCTTCGTGCGGGGCTAGATCGAATTCTACGACTAACTGGCCATCCCCTAAGCTGACCTCGACCGGTGCAAACAGGAGTTCTTGCCCCCGGGTTACGGCCGTAGCTAATTCTGGCGCAAAGCCGGAGAACACGGCCGTGATAGCCTCTTTAGCTCGTTTCCAGAGTGCCGGCTCGCCACCATCAGGTAGAGGCGGGATACGCGTTGGAATCTCCTGTTGCTCTGGTGATTCCAGATTTGTCAGAGCCAACAACAGTTCATATTCCTGAGCACAATCAGAACAGACCTTAAAATGTTGCCAAAGTGCCGGGTAGCGCGTTTGCGAAGCCTCATTCGACAAGTTGGCCTCGGCCGAAAGAATCATTTGGGTACTTGCTTCACGACAATGAATCTCCTTGTCATTGGTGGCAAAGATGTCTTGTAGAAATTTAGAAATATCCTGCTCTTTTTCTGTCATTGGATTCGTCCATATATATATGACACTAATAC
>JBNKLQ010000247.1:0-9134 GCA_050292445.1 Promineifilaceae bacterium (SeqCode)
CCATCTGGCACGACAAATCGCGGCGAAACTGGCCGAAACCTACCCGCTGTTAGGTGTCACACGCCACCAGCTCTCATCTGATCCGCGTGTGCCCTGCACCCACAAAAACAGTAGTGCGGTCATTCATCTGGACGCCCCAGCAGACGCTATGCCAGCGCTGATTGAACAGACAAAGGCATTGATGCTGGCTGATTTTATTCCGGGCAGCGATCCGGGATTGTGCGTGACGACGGCCGTTCCTCAAGCCATCATCCAATTTGGAATGAAAGCAAAAGAGACGTTTGTCTCCCAGAGCGAAGCGCGTACGCTGGCGGCTCAATATGAGCTGCTGCTGCTCGGTCTCGGTGGCACGGAAGATGGTGTGATCGGGGCCCTGGCTTCTGTTGGATTGGCCGCTGGGGGTGAAGACGGCCGTTACATCATCATTGGCACCATCCGCGAACTGACAGGCTTACAGCCAGTGGCGACGGTGCTTGAGGCAGGCATAACGGCCGTTTACACACTCGACGACACGCCCATCACCAGCGGTATGGTCCTCGCTGACAAGGTACGCCCTGCCCGGCGAAACGGCCGTCCCGTCCTCTTCGTCGAGTGGCAAGATGATTGTTGGCTGCCGCTCAAGCTGGATTAGCCGCTCATGCCCTTGCTAAATGCCGAACAGGTTGCCTATCGCTACCCGCAAAACAATCGCGGCATCGATCCTGTGTCGCTGCAAGTCCGCGCCGGGGAAGCATTGCTCATTCGCGGCCCCTCTGGCTGCGGCAAAAGTACCCTGGCCCGCTGCCTGACTGGTTTTGTGCCGCATCTGTACCTGGGTGAGTTGCAGGGCAAGGTGCTGGTGGATGGGTTGGATACGGCCGTTACTCCCCTCTGGCAGCTTTCAGAGGAAATTGGTCTGCTTTTCCAAAACCCCGCCAATCAGATGCTCACCGACAGCGTAGAAAATGAAATCCTGTTTGGCTTAGAAAATATGGGATTGTCCCGCGCCGCCATGCGGGAACGGCTGGAAGCCGTTTTGCAGCAGTTTGGCCTGACTCACCTGCGCCTCCGCGAGCCGTTGACGCTTTCCGGTGGTGAACAGCAGCGGCTGGCGTTGGCCGCCGTGATGGCCCGGCAGCCAAGGGTGCTGGTGCTGGACGAGCCGTTTTCGATGCTGGACACAACCGCATCGGCCCAGCTAGTGGCAGATTTAGAGCGATTGGTGGAGATGGGAACGGCCGTAATCCTTTGTGAACATCGCGTCGAAGCCATAACCGACCTGCCCAATTTACACGAATTACAGCTTTCCGGCGGTGCCCCGACGCATATGAATACACCAGTCTTGTGGTCCGAAGAGAGGCAGCAGCACCTTGCGCTAACGATTGCCGGGCTGCAAGTGACCCTGGGCAAAAAGCCCGTCCTGCAAAATTTCAACATGACAGCCCGTGGCGGCGAGATTGTGGCCCTGGTGGGGCGCAACGGGGTGGGCAAAACAACGCTGCTGCGCACGTTGGCCGGGATGCAGCAGTATGAGGGAGAAGTGGAAGTGAACGCCTGCACTGAGCGCAGCCGAAGCGGCCGTTTCCCCCAATTTGGCCTCGTCTTCCAAAACCCTGACCTGCAGCTGTTTAACGCCTCCGTGCGCGAAGAAATTTTGTTTCGCCTGCCCCACCCTGACATGGCCCGCTACCACCAACTGCTGGCTGCGCTGGGGCTCGAACCTTATGAAGAGACCCCGCCGCTGCTGCTCAGCGAAGGCGAAAAGAAACGTTTGGCTCTGGCAACCGTGCTCATGCGGCAGCCTACCCACGGCTTGTTGCTCGATGAACCAACCCTTGGGCAGGATGCTGTACACAAAACGATTTTGCTGCGTCTGCTGCGCCACATTGCCAACAGCGGCCAGCTTGTCCTCATCACGACCCACGATCTGGCGCTGGCCGCCCAATGTGATCGGCTGGTGCTGCTTGGCGACAACGGCATTTTGGCCGATGGTCCTCCTGACATGGTTTTTGCAGACGAACCAGCATGGGAACGGGCAGGGCTAATTGTGCCGGAATGGATACGACAGGGGGTGGGAATAATTAATAATTAATTGTGAATTGAGAATTGTGGATGAGGGGAGCAACTTCACAATTCTCAATTAATTATTCACAATTCATTATTTCTCATTCGCGTATGCTTTTAGCCAAGAAACGTAAACCAAAACGAGAACCGTTACAACTCGTTACCCACTCACCGCTGCGGCAATACGATCCCCGTGTGCGGCTGCTGCTGCCGTTGTGCGCCTCTTTGCTGGTGATGGTTCCCGTGTCTAGACTGGTGCTGTTTTTTGTGGCGTATGGGGTGTTGTTTGCCTGGTCTCGGTTAGCGCCAGTGGCGCTGCGCCAGCTTTGGCGGCTCAAGTGGTGGCTGCTGCTCATCTTTGTCATCGATTGGGTCGTTGTTGATGTGGCCTTGGCGGTGCAGGTCACGCTGCGCGTGATGCTGTTAGCCAGTGCTTTTATTTTTATGGTGTACACAACCACGCCGGGCGAACTGCGGCTGGTGCTGGCGTGGCTGCGCCTGCCGCACCGGTATGCGTTTAGCCTGGGTCTGGCCTTCCAAAGCGTGACGCTGTTTACGCAGGAATGGCAGCTTATTCAAGAAGCCCAGCAAGCGCGCGGCGCGGGGCAACCCATTGCCTGGCGCGGCTGGCGTGAGTTGGTGCCACAGGTGCGGCAGTTGGTCGTGCTGGTCGTTCCGGCCATTGTGCTAACCACTAAACGCGCCTGGACGATGACCGAAGCGGCGCACGCGCGCGGTTTTGACTCGCCCCATCGCCAACCGTTTCACCAGTTGATGATGCAGCGGCGTGATTGGCACTTTTTAGGGATATTGGGTGTGGGTACGGCCGTTCTCCTTCTCATCCCTATTTCGTAACGACTCAGGTGTCATACCTGTGCAGGCAGGAATGACAGACATGGATAATTTTTATGTCACAAAACAAACGATACCTTATATCAGGACTCATCCTGCTGCTGCTGATTGTCGTTGTCATGGGTGTTGACGCGCTGCAACGACAGCAGGCAGCCAATGGCAATATCAACCAGATGCCTGAGGGGATGCCGACCGCTGCCCCCGGCAGCATTCCCATCACCGTTAACGGCAGCCTTGTCGCCTCGTTTACGCCAGCGGCCATTGAGCATCTGCCCGAGGCCAGCTTCCAAGATGCCGAAGAGGGTAAAACGCAGGAAGGCTGGCTGCTGGCCGATGTACTCAACTTTTATCTGGCGGACACATTACCCGATAACGCCACCATCCTGGTACGCAGCAATCACCGCGAAAAAGAAGTCACCCTCACCTGGGCTGAAGTAGCCGACCCGGCCAACAAAATCATGTTCGATCTTTCCGGGCGCGGCACCCTGAAACTTGTCTCCTTGCTGCCCCGCCTGAACACTCGCGCCGAATGGGTCCAGGATGCGGATGAAATCACCATCACGATCCCGTAACAGGTATTTTGGAGCCAATGTTATGTCAATTAAATATGCAGATTACACAGATTAAAAGCAAAAAATCTGCGAAATCTGCGTTAATCTGTGGATCAATTCTTATATGTGAATGGGCCTTATTCTTATGCGAACACGATACTTTTCTACATTTCAACTGGTTTTAATGGCCTTGTTTGCCGCGCTGATTATTGTGGCCAAAATTGCTTTGCGGCTGCCGCTGCAAATGCCCGGCCACTCCGGCATTTTTTGGATGGCGATTATTGTTGTTGGGGCGGGCATTGTGAATAAACGTGGGGCCGCCAGCTTGATTGGGTTGACGTCTGGCATTTTGGCTGCCTTTCTGGGGATGGGTGACTTTGGAGCGATCAACACATTTTTGTCGTATACGGCCGTTGGTGTCGGCACCGATCTGGCCATGCTGTTACTGCCAAATTTGGAACAGCCAATTCCCGCGACGATTGCCGCTGCCATGGGTCACATGGGTAAGTTTTTGGTGAAATGGGTGTTTGGCCTCATCACCGGTGCGCCGGTGGGGTTTCTGGCGCTGGGGCTGTTGTGGGCCATGGTGGGCTACATCGTCTTTGGCGGACTGGGCGGCCTGCTGGGCAGCCTGACCCTCAAAGCGCTGCGCAAGGCTGGATTTTTTGTGTACATGGCCGAGAAGCGATGACAATGCAGGCCAACAAAACGCATCGCAGCTTGCTAGCCCGATTGTATATGCTGGCTATGTGTAATCTTTGCCATTTGCAAAATCCAAAAGGGATTGGCCTTCAAGACGATAGCCTATCCATTCATTTTGAGCTTTTGCGCCGATTGACTCATAAAATTTTATCGCAGGCTCATTCCAATCAAGAACACTCCATTCAAATCGTCCGCAGTCGTTTTTAACCGCTATCTGCGCTAAATATTTCAGCATTTTTTTACCGGCACCTAAACCACGATGGCTTTGAGAAACATATAGGTCTTCGAGATATATCCCATTTTTCCCAAGCCAAGTGGAAAAGTTTAGAAAATACACAGCGAAACCGATTGGTTTACCTTCTGAAGTACAAATAATTGCTTTGGTTGTCGTGCAGTTGCTGAACAGGTTTCTTTGAATATCTTCTACCGTGGCAACCACTTCATTTTCTGCTTTTTCATACGTTGCAAGTTCTTTAACAAGATCCAGAATAAGACTTGCATCATCAATTGTTGCTTTTCTAATCTCTAATTTTAACAATTTATTTCCCTCGATTTGTGATAGCGTATGAAATCAACTGTAAACTGTTCGCTCAAAAATGGGCCAGGCAGATTCAAGCCCTTGAAGCAACTCATACCCTTGTTGTAGCTGTTGCAATTTACCAAGATTCTGGTCCGGTTTTTTCAAGAGGTTTGCTAGACGATCTAGCAAGGTCAGCTGCCACTCCTCCATTTCTTGAATCTTTACATGAAACAAAGGTGGCGCTTCCCAGTAGTGTGGCCCTGTACCTAAAATAGCATTGAAGTCGTGACCGAAATTCAATTTGACATAAAATAAATCGCTGTCAGACTGATACGTTTCTGGAGTGGTTTGTTCGGCCTGTAGATGCAACCACGCCTCGCCACCAGGTTGAAATTCACTACGAGGAAAATCGACGCGTTTGGGGTTTGTGTCAACCAGCAGCCGGTCTATAACTAAGCCAGCTGGATTCATCTGGACAAGTTGCTTTAACATATTCGCAACCCGGTAGTTTTTACGCGGTTCATACTTGCGGCTTTGGGGCTGTGGTCCACCGTTCCAGGGATGAACAAGCTGGTTTTGAACCAGATCGCACAAAGAATCGAGCGAAGCGGGCAAATCTTTATACAGGTAGACGTATTCACCAGGGTCGGTACTTGCATCAAACTTGTTGTAGTCGGCGATAGATTGAATAATCATCATTTTGCACTATTGGGTATCATCAGGCGATCATTTTGTAGAGGTGAAAAATGATGCCTGGAGAAACCGCATCCCGGCCAATATCTGATTTATCCGCTGCTCACTGAGCGTGCCAATGTATTCGCCTAACTGTGTTTTAGCAACGGCTGATATCTTGGAAACAACCACAACACTTTGCCGGGGTAAATTGGCTTCACCTTCGTCAAGTAAGACGTTACCCGGTGCACTTGCCCACTTTAAATTTGTCGTTAAGGCACAAACAACCACAGAATGAACGCGGCTGTGGTTAAAAACATTTTCCTGAACCACCACATAAGGATGGGGATAATAGCCTAGCTCTGATCCATCGGGTTCTTCTTGTTGAATCCAGTAGATGTCACCTTGATTAATACCCATTTAATTTCTACCTGGCGGGTTGCTTCCCTGAATTTCGGCGCTGGCTTTTTTGACTGTGAGTTCGTCCGGGGCCAGGGCAATGGCTTGTTGCAGGTGGTGAACGGCCGTTTCCTGGTCACCCAGGCGATAATAGCCTAAAGCGGCCGTTGCCAGATTAGAGGCCACATTGTCATCGCGGGAAGGAGATTGTTCTGCTTCACTTTCTTTAGCCACCGCCAGCGCCCACTCGACCCCTTGCTGATATTCGCCTTGCTCCACCAAAACGGCCGCTAACGTCCCCTTAAGAACAGAAATCCAGGGAGCCATCTGGTACGCTTTTTCCGCATATTCGCGGGCAATTTGCAAACTGTCTGGAGTTGGCTGGTGCATCAAGGTAGCCCAGGCGTAATTGTTATAGTAAAGGGCTTGCTGCAAAACATGCATCGTTTCAAGTTCTTCTGATTCCACCATGTTTTTCCAAACTGTGTATGCTTCTTCCAGCTTATTCTCCTGCTTCAGAAGCAAAAATACGCGCAGATTTTCCAGCACGTCATCCCCAGGATTCAGCTGCAACCCTTCTTGAACATAAATGGCCACCTTCTCCGTTCTGTCTTGCTGGTAAGCAAAAAAAGCGGCCAGGTGATAATAACTGTGCTTCAATTCGCTTGTCGTCAGTTTACCGGTCAGCAGACGCCAAATGAGCATCCCGTCACTGCCAGATTGGCCTGCGGCCGTAATTACTGTGCGCGGCAGCAGGTTAAAAAAGAGGGTGAGACCATTCAGAACAATGATCCAATCCAAAAAGGGATAACGATTCCCGGTGCGCATGAGTAGGGGAATAGCGATCAGCAAAACCGCAGCATGAAATAACAACCCACCAGAAATATAGATTGCATAGCGCAGGCGCAATTTTTCGTTTGTGGGAAAACCGGCAAAACAGACACCGCTTACCGGGAACAGGCTGACGCTGAGATAGAAATCATCAAACCAACGGCGAAACAATTGACGGCCCATACCCAACTGAATACCAAAGACCCGCCCTCCTAGGAGCTTGGCCATCAGGGCATGGCTTAATTCATGCAAGGTCAATGTGAGCGCAGCAATCAAGATGCCTATGGGCAGGGACCAGGCTTGCCAACTGAGCCAGCCATAAATCGCACCATCATAGAGCAAATCCAGTACCAAAAGAATACCCAATACCAAAAACAAGATTTGGTTACTGAGAATTGTCCTTTTGATTGTGCAGGCCGGGCAATATTGTTTTCCCCAGGATTTACGGAAGAGTTGGGGCAAAGTGGACGTGCAGCCACAGCGGTCGCAGGTAGCTGTTTGCACTTCAGGGGTGATTATTTCTGCAATGGAGCTGGCCTTATTTTCAATCATGCTACCTATCTTGCTTTTGTTTCCAGGGTTCCCGGTTTACCTGGTAGACATAATATTGAATGGGAGTTGTGAAGTTCTGCATATTTTTGGGAAATGTGATTGTCGCCTCGCGAATCCGAACGCCGCCCAGGGCCTCCTGCATTTTTATCGAGGCAATAACGAACCCTAAGTATGAGAGATAATCCCTTGTTGAATGGCCACAGAAACGGCCGCTGCCCGTGAATCGACGCCCAGTTTGTTGTAGACGTTGGTCAAATGGGCCTTAACGGTGCGTTCGGTGACACCTAGATCCCGGGCGATTTCTTTATTGCGGTCACCCTTGGTAACGGCCGTTAATACTTCCAATTCGCGGTCAGTCAGATCCGTAGCTGGTGATGGATTGTTGGATGCTGGTGTGGGTGTCTGGGCTTGGGTGAGCACACGGGCCAGGATGTCGGGTTGGAGTAAGGTTTCACCCTGGGCGGCGGCGCGGATGGTGTGGAACAAGGTTTGCCGGTCGGTGTCTTTGAGCAAGAAGCTGCGTGCCCCTGCCTGCAAACCACGCAGCATCAAATCATCTTCGTTGTAAGTGGTGAGGATGACGATGGCGATGTCGGGCCATTGGCGGCGAATGTGACCAATCGCTTCCAGGCCATCCATGCCGGGCATACGCAAATCCATCAAGATGACATCAGGCTGTAATTCGCCGGTCAGGCGTACGGCCGTTGCCCCATCCACGGCCTCGCCAACTAGCTCAAAATCAGACTGGCTGCTCAAAATAAGCTGCAATCCTTCCCGAACGACCAGGTGATCATCAGCAATGAGAACGCGAATCATGGTATTTTCTCCTGGATGAGGGAAAGGAACACAGAGTTGCACAGAGGCGACACAGAGATTCGCAGAGAGAATACAAAGGGAAAAATCTGTGGCAGCTGTGGGTTCATGCCTTCATCGTCCTGACGGGAATGGTCAACGTCAATGTTGTACCTTGATCAGGTTGACTGTCAATATCTAATTCTCCATTAGCCAGCCGTGCCCGTTCGCGTAGGCCAATGAGGCCATAATGCCCGGTGGGAATCTGGTCGGGATTAAAACCTTGGCCGTTGTCTTGGATTATTACCTGCAAACGGCCGTTTTCCACCCAAAGTTTAACCGATACGGCCGTTGCTCGCGCATGGTGCATCACATTGGCCAACCCTTCACTGACACAACGCACAGCATGATCGCCCAACGCATCGGGAATGGACAGCGCTGCCGGAAGCGCTACCTCACAAGGGATGCCGGTGGCCTGTTGGAATCGTTCCACTTCATGGGAGATGGCCTCGGCCGTGGTGGCTGTTGACTGCTGGCGTAAATCCCCAATTGCCTGGCGCGCTTCGGCCAGCGTGGTACGGGCGCGGCTTTTGGCCTGGGTGGCAATGTTGGCCACTTTTTCCAGGTTCCCTTGCTCCAAATGTTCTTCCAGCCCTTCAATTTGCAAAATGAGGCCAGCCAATCCCTGGGCTAACGTGTCGTGCAGTTCCCGCGCCATCCGCTGCCTTTCTGTTTCCAGCGTCAGCGTTTCAACTTGCCGGGAATAGTCAGCCAACTGCCGATGGGCGGTTTCCAGTTCGGCCAGCAGCGCTTGTGCTTCTTGCCGGGCATTCATCTGGCGTATAAACAGCAGCACGTAAACGAGGACGAAGACCATCATGACCACAGCCATTCCCAGCCAAGTGGGAATGAATTGCCAGCCATCAATCAGGTAATTTGTAAACAGCAAAAGCGCCAGGTAGCCAATCATGGCGATGATAGAGCGCCGCCAATCTTCGAGCATTCCTACCGTTTCGCCAGCTAAAGCCATAATCAAACCAAAGACAACGGCCGTTCCCCCACTGATCCAGCTAAGAAATACAACCAGACTGATTTGCAGAATGAAATAAATCACCAAGCGGCGGCGGGGCAGGACAAAGTAGGGGCTGAACCAGTGCAGCGTGCCATGCAGCAGCATCAACAGGGTAAAAGGAATAAGGCGGGCTGGTTGGCGGATGGCG
>JBNKLQ010000248.1:0-9088 GCA_050292445.1 Promineifilaceae bacterium (SeqCode)
CCCAGCTGGGTTATCCGCTCCTGCATCGCTACCAGACCAAAGCCGCTGCTGGTGAGGCCGTCTGGCGTTGACGCCTTTTGCGTCAGGCCCACGCCGTTGTCTTCCACATCCAAAATGACTGTGTCGCCCAGGTAAGAGAGGGTGACGCAGGCGGTGGTGGCCTGGGCATGTTTGCGGACGTTGGCCAGCGCTTCCTGGCTGCTGCGCAGCAGGGTGACTTCTACCTGGGGATGCAACGGCCGTATCTCTCCCGTTACCTTAAATTCTGCCGCCACGCCGCTGTGAGTTGCCCATTGTTCCACCACGCGGCCAATCGCCTGGTCAAACGGTGTGCTTTCCAGCAGCTCCGGGCGCAAATCATCCACCACGCGGCGAGCCTGGGCCAGACTGTCGCGGGCGGTGCTGCGCGCCTGATCTAAATGCCGCTCCGTGATTTCCAGGTCGGTGGGCAGGGCTTGCTCGGCCGCTTCCAGGTGCATCACAATGCTGGTAAAGCCTTGCGCCAGCGTGTCGTGGATTTCTCTGGCCAGTCGCTGCCGCTCACGCAGAACGGCCGTTTCTTGCGCCTGCGCCACCAAACGAAGATTCTCCAAAACCAGGGCTACCTGAGCGGCAATCGTCCCGAAATCGCGCTCACTGCTCCGTGAGATACCGGCATTGGCTGGGGAAGTCACCGTGAGCAGGCCCACCCAGGTTCCCGTAGGCGCTACTAGCGGGATGAGCAGAGCGGATCGCGCCCCCAACGCTTCCCAGTTTTGTTTTTCAACAGAGGGCAGATCAATGGCTTTGATTTGCAAACAGACTTCCGGGGAGAGTCGGCTAAGTGAGCTGGTGGTATCGGCTGTGAGCTGCAAGCCGGGCTGCCAGCTTTCATTTGGTTTGGCGGTCCAGGCAGCCAGAAGGGATACGGCCGTGGGCCGTCCGCCTGCCCCTTGCAACAAAATCTCCCATAAACCGATCTGGTTCACGCTGGCCCCGGCCAGATGGGTGCCGATGGCGTTGACAATGCTTTGCGCGGTATGGGCGTGGGCGATGGCTTGGCTGGCGCGATAGAGCCGTTCCTGCCCGGCCAGCGCCGTCTGGCTGCGGCGTGCGCCCAGCCAACCGGCCAGCATCGGTGCTGGCAAAAAGGTGAGCAGCGTGGCATCCAGAAAAAATTCAAGGGGGACGCCAGCAAACAGGGCGACCTGAAGCGCGGCGGCTACCCCGCTCACTGCCCCGATGAGCAAACCATACCAGGAAACGGCCGTTCCCTGTCGTTTACACACCAGATACGCCACCCAAATCGTCGTCAAAAATTGCACCACGGGCGAGGCGTACGTGCCAATGAGTGCAGCCCCGTTGCCCACGGCTTCAGCCGTCGCTTCGGGGGATTGCATCTCAATGGAAATAATGGAAGCGTAGATGGAGATTATGGTGCCAATAATAATAACGTTGATGATAGCTATCGCCAGGCCGGGTAAGACAACCCAGACCCATTTCACGTCGCGCAGTTCGGCCAGCCAGGCTTTGAGGCGGTGGCTGGTGGTCGTTGGTGGGGTAGAAACGCCCGTTTCCTGAGTCATGATGTGCATGATTATAACCTACGCTTCTCGACTCGATAACCGCAATTCAAAAAAAGGACACAGAGCTACACGGAGAAGCCACAGAGTTACACAGAGAATTCTCTGTGTAACTCTGTGTTCCAATCTCTTATTCCCAACGGAATGTCCGCACCGAAAGCGCACCCGCTACCAACATCATGCCAATGATTACGGCCAGCGAGGTGAGATTCCAGGTGTTGCTGTACCAAACATCCTTGAGCAGATCCACCACGTGTGTTAGCGGCAAGAAGTTGCCGATTTTTACCAGATTTTCGGGCAAAATTTCGCGCGGCAGGCCAGCCCCGGACAAAAACAACATCGGGTAGAGCAGGGCCATGCCAACGGCCGTTGCCGTGTTGGCGGTGGGCATAATACTGGCCAGCAAAAAGCCGACGGCCAGGAAGCTGACATTGCCCAACAAGAAGGCCACAATGAGCGCCGGGATGTTCACCGGCAGCACCATGTCGTATACCAGCACACCGGCAGCAATTAAAACGGCCGAACCAATCACTGAAATCAGCGTATGTACAACGATACGTGCTCCCAGCAGCGTTTGCGGGCGCAGCGGCGTGGCCCGATAGCGGCGCAGCACGCCCAGCTCGCGGTAGGTGGCCAGGCCGATGGGCAGGCTCATCATGCCCGTGGTGGCAATTACCATGGCGATGTAGCCGGGCACGGAGTTATCTACATTGCCTCGCCCGCCTAAAAATTCAGATGGCTCGTTGCCATAAATGCTGCCAAACAGAAACAAAATCAAAACCGGGAACACCAGCGTAAAAAAGGTGGCAATCGGTTCCCGCAGGGCCAATTTAAATTCAACCCAGGTCATTTTTCGTAAAGCGTTCATCATAAACTCCATCTTTAATTGGACGCTGATTTACCTGATTGCCCTGATCAGGAAGATCAGGTAAATCAGCGTTCCATTCAATGTTCAATTTCGGATGCTGCGGCCGGTAAGGGCCAGGAATACATCTTCCAAATTGGCCTGTTCCACGCGCAGGTCGGTGGGGGTGATGTTGTGTTCGGCGAGGGCGGTGGCTACATGGGCCAACAAAGCGCCGTTGCCTTCCACTATCACCTGCTTGCCGCGCTGTTCCACCTCAGTCACGCCAGTTACACGGCGCAGCAGCTGCGGGTCGTAGCCGTTGCCATTGGTAAAGCGGACGCGCATCCCAGCATTCAAGTTTTGAATCAGGGCACCAGGGGTATCTAGAGCGACAATATTGCCCTGGTCGATGATGGCAATGCGGTCAGCCAGCTCTTCGGCTTCATCCATGAAATGGGTCACCAGCACCACCGTTTTGCCCTGGTCACGAATGGCGCGAACAGCGTCCCAGGTGGCGCGGCGCGCCTGCGGGTCTAGCCCGGTGGTCAGCTCATCCAGGAAAACCAGTTCCGGATCGTTGAGCAGGGCCAGGGCGATGAAAAGCCGCTGTTTTTGCCCGCCAGACAAATTTTTAAAGTTTGTGCTGCGCTTTTCGGTCAGCCCCCAATCGTCCAGTAGTTTTTCCCAGGGAATCGTTTTGTCGTAGAAGGCACTGTATAGATTGAGCGCCTCCCACACTTTGAGCCGTTCGGGCAGAGCCGCTTGTTGCAGCTGGATGCCAATGCGCTGGCGCAGCTCGTATTCGTCTTTTTGTGGGTCCAGACCCAAAACGCGGATGGTGCCGCTATCTGGCTTGCGTAGGCCCATGACCGATTCAACCGTGGTGCTTTTGCCTGCACCGTTGGGGCCAACAATGCAAAAGATTTCGCCCTGCTGCACGTTGAAGGAAATGTTGTCTACGGCAACGGTTGTGCCGTACGTTTTTCGTAAATTTTGTGCTTCAATCACGTTCATGATCTACCTCGTAAGTTGAATAACGCATGAAATTGGTCCAATCTCTGAGATTGGACCAATTTGCGTAACTTCCTGTTTTTAGGAGCGGTTGCCTAGAAACATGGCAATACCGGCGAAGATGAGGCCGATGGGCCAGATGGCGCTCCAGGTGATAGCTTCAAACAGGAAGGTGGCGGCGGTAAGCGTGATGGCTAGACCAGCGATGATGCTGCCGGTGCTGGTGGCGGTGAGACGGCCGTTTGCCTGATAATCTCTATAAATATTCTGGGCAAAAAAGGCTACCGGGATGAACATGAACAACACCCACCAGTTGGCGAATGAGAAGCCGGTGATGTTGCTCACAATCAAACCCAAGCCAACGACGATAAATATGACTGCCATGACAACGCTGCCATTCCGGTCATTGCTGCCTTTTTCCATATCTTTCAGTTCATCTAAATTGTTGCTCATGATTCCACTCCTTAATTTTTGTGCGTTTGTTTTTGTGAATATGGCAACATCTTACAATTTGGCTGGGGGAAAGTAACCAATCGGGCGATTGAATTGTGGTTTACGTGTGGTGGATTGTGGAATCGGTGGAATGGATACGGCCGTATCAACCGATCGGTTGATTGGGGAGACGGTAATCAGTAAACAGTGATCAGTAATCGGTAAAGTTACACACCGATTACTGTTTACCGAATACCGATTACTGGGCTAATAGTTTTCTTCATCCAGCGCTTCGTGTTCTTCGCGGAGGCGGAGGTAGCTTTGGTAGCGGGCGGGGTGGATACGGCCGTCTTTCAGCGCTGCCTTCACCGCACAGCCTGGCTCATGGCGATGGCTGCAATCGCTAAATTGGCAATCCTCCACAAAAGGGGCAATCTCACGAAAGTAGGCATCCATTTCGGTTGGCTCCAGATCAAACAGGGCCAGACCGCGAATGCCGGGCGTGTCTGCCACGTAGCCGCCATCGTTCAGGGGAAACAGTTCCGCGTAGCGCGTGGTGTGCAGCCCTTTGCCCGTTGCTTTGCTCACCTGGTTTACCTTCAGGCCCAGGCCAGGCTGGATGGCGTTGAGCAGGCTGGACTTGCCGACGCCAGACGATCCGGCCAGCACCGAAATCTTGTCATGCAGCAGCTCTTTGAGTGCCGCAACCCCTTCACCCGTGTGGGTGCTGGTATGGAGAACCGGGTAGCCGATATCGGCGTACATCTGGAACTGTTCTTGAACCTTGCCTTTTTTGTCCAGGTCGATCTTGTTGAGGCAGATGATGGCGGGCAGTTGGTTCATCTCCGCCACCACCAGAAAGCGGTCTAACTTGCGCAGGTTGGAGGTGGGGTTTTTCACGGAGAAGACAAAAATCACCTGGTCCAGGTTGGCCACCAGCACTTGTTCCTGGTCGGCGGCCATTTTGCGAAAGGCGGGGGCGGGGCGGCTGCGCGACAGCACCGATTTGCGCTCGGCGACGGCTTCGACCGTGCCGGTGCCATCGGCGTTCAGGGAAATGGTGACCCAATCCCCGGCCGCAACGAGGGTGGTGCTTTGCCATTCTTGCTTGAGCCGTCCGGCAATTTGGGCCACGACTGGCTCCCGCCCTTCTATTTCTACAGTGTAGAAGCCGCTGATGGCTTTGATGACCCGTCCTTCCAATTTTTGTACCATGCGGGGGATTATAGCGTAAATGGTAATCGGTGAACGGTGTTCGGTAATCGGTAAGGAGTTGCTCATTAAGCGTTCGGTCTTACCGATTACCGATAACGGATTACCGTTCACCGCGCTTCTAAAGCGCAATCAAAACCAGGGCTATGAGCGCGACACCTACACCCAGCCACTGCCGCGTTCCCAATGTTTCCTTGAGGATGAGGCGGGCTAGCAGCACGGTAGAAGCGGGGTAAAGCGAGGCCAGCACGGCGGCAATGTCTAATCGCCCAGACTGGGTGGCTAGAGCAAAAAAGTAGTTGCCGCCGCTGTCTAAAATGCCAGACAGGGCGATGATGGGCAGCAAGCTGCCTGGTAGTTGGATTGTAGTGATGCCCCGCCACCGGCGTCCTAAAATAAACATAAGCAGCAGTGGCACTGAGGCCACCCGTGCGGCCGTGAGCGGCCAAAAAATAACGCCAGTGCTGATCTGATCAATAAAAACAAAAAAGAGGGAGAAGCCCAGGCCGGCCAGCAGGGCCAGCCCTAACTCGTTGCGTCGAATGCCATCAGCTTTGCCCCCGCCAGAGAGCAGCCAAACGGCCGTAACTGCCAGCCCAAACCCCAGCAGCACCAACACTGGCGGAATGCCCTCGGTAACAATGCCCACAACCACAGGAATCGAAGCGGAGAGAACGGCCGTTGTTGGAGCCACCACCCCCATACGACCCCGTGCCAGACCGGTGTACAGGGCCAAAATGCCAATAACGCCTGCCAGTCCGGCCAACGCGCCAAAGAGCAAGTCACGCGCTGGAGGCAGCGCCCCTTCCAGCAGCAGCGCCAGCGCTAGCAAGCAGATCAGTCCTACTAACTGTGACAGCGTGACAACCACGTAAACGTTACCGCGCTTGGTGGCCAGCCCGCCGCTAAAGTCACCTGCCCCCCAAACGGCCGCAGACGCCAACCCATAAGCCACGGCCAGCAGTTCGGGATTGTTCAAAAAAAGATTCATTTGGTTAATTATCTCGTGCCAAAATCATGAGTGTGATGTCGTCAAATTGGGGCGCGTCGCCGACAAAGTCGAGAACGGCCGTAACCACCTTCCCTTCAATAATATCCACCGAGCGCCCCAAATTGGCCGCTGCCACTGCCTGCAACCGCGCCTCACCAAAGAAATCGGCCTCCTCATCCTCCGCTTCCGTCACGCCATCCGTGTACATCACCAGCAAATCGCCCGGCTCTATCTGGATGCTTTCCTGTCCCCACGCAGGCTCCTCTAACACACCAATCGGGATCGCTGTGCGGGTTAGCTGCTGCATCCCGCCGCCGTTGGCCGAGTACAAAAAGGGTGGGTTGTGACCGGCATTACAGTAGGTCAATAGGCCGGATTCTGGGTCTAAAATGGCATAGAAAACCGTCACAAACAGGTCGCTGCTTGTTTCTGACAGCACCCGCTGGTTGGCCGCCCGCAGCACCTGTTCCGGCGCGGCATCAAAATCAGGGGCAAAGGTGCGAATGAGCGTGCGGCTGAGTGCCATGTACAGTGCCGACCCCATGCCTTTGTCGGCCACGTCGGCAATGACTAGCCCGATACGGCCGTTCGGCAGCGCAATAAAGTCATAAAAATCCCCAGACATCTCCCGCGCTGGTTCTAACGTCACCGCGAATTGCCAGCCAGCAATATCGGGGACTTCCGTCGGTAAAAACGTGGTTTGCACCTTCCTGGCGATGGCCAATTCCTGGGACATCTTCTCATATTCCGTCATGAGCGCATTTGCTTCTGCCTGGTACGCCTGCTCGTAAATCTCTTTTTCGTACGCCTCTGCCTGTAACGCCAGCGCCTCTTCCACCTGTTGTGCGCTCAGCAGATCGGCTGCAATGAGAGATGCCAATGACTGTGCGCTGGTTTCCCATTCCCACACATCTTCATTCGCTCGCCGCATGAGGTAAATGCCGCCCACATTTTCTACCTGCTTCCCCTGAATCGGAATGACCAAAGCCTTAGCCCCAAACCCCAATTCCACCGCTTCTGGCAGCCCCGGCACCGTCAAGGGCAAATTCTCTCTGGCCAACAGCAAATCCCACTGGTCATTGGCCACCGGTATCCAGCCATCGCCTTGGGCAAAGAGAACCGTGTCTGGCAGGAGGCGAATTTCTACCCAGCCATCGGGGAAAATGTGCGGGATGTGGCGGTTCAGCAGCAACGGCAAATCACCGTTTTCCACAGGTTCACGCAGGATGGCTTGAGCCAGCTGCTCCAACTGGAAGAGGGCTGTGGCATGACGTTGGGCTTGAACCACTTTTCTATGCAGCAGATGGACCAACAGCAGCGTGGCGAACAGGCCACCCAGCGCCAGCAACAGCAACCACCACCAGGCAACGGGCTGAAGCACTCCCAGCCAGACCAGAGCAGCCACAGCAGGCAGCAGCAGAAGTAAAAACAGTAAAACGGGGCGTTTTGTTTCTTGGGTTAACCAGTCGTCTAACACACTTGAATGATAGATGAGTTTTGGGGATGGGCAACTGTCGCTCAAAAAAGAAAGTGTGTGGTAAATTTAATCCCTGTAAGCCGTTCTTGAACATGGCAAAGGTGATAAAAATCATGCTTGCCCAACGACAAAGAATACTTGGTAACGGCCGTTTCCTCCAGTAAGCTGTAATTATGCCTCACTGGGTTTTGAGGCAAGGGGAGTAACTTGTTGATATACTCATAACCGCACAAAATCCCCAGGCTTGCGTATCCACAAACCACGGCAATCATCGTCATGAAACTTGTATGGAAAGTTGCACAAGCTGTTCCTGGAGCAAAGCGTGATGAAACAAACAGATAAACTTCTTTTAGGCATTGTTGCTGGCATTCTCATTTTGGTTGCCGCAGCTTTTATTCTTGTCTTGACACGACCTGCTCCTGAATATCGGTCCGAAGATGGCCCAGAAGGCATTGCCCATAATTACTTGTTAGCCTTGCGGCAGCAGGAGTACGAAAGAGCTTACAATTATTTATCGCCTAACTTAATTAACTATCCCCCAACCCTCAATCAATTTATTCAGGATGTTGAAGGTCATGCATGGTCGTTTCGGTTAGACACCGAAGTGACGCTGGCTGTCAAATCCGTTCGTGTCGTTGCCAATCAGGCCACTGTCACCATTGAGGAAACGCGCTTTTACAACTCAGGTTTATTCGACAGCTATCAATCTGTGACAACTTTTACTATGGTGCTTAACCAGGAAAATAACAATTGGAAGATCACCCGGGCAGACGACTACTGGGATAATTGCTGGCACAGAAACGCAACATTTTGTCCATAATAAAAACAGACTGCGGAGGTTATCATGGCGGGTATACGGCGTTGGTATATTTATTTAGTCAGTTTTATCAGCCTACAAGCGCTTACCTGGGCTATTATTTCGCTGCTGCAAAACCTGCTTGTTTACGGCCGTCGTGATGGCGTTGCGTTTGAAACGGAATCCCTGTCGTGGCAAATCGCTATCATTCTTGTTACCTTGCCTGTCTTTCTGGTTCATTGGCTGTGGGCACAAAGATTGGCCCAAAAAGATAGCGAGGAACAGACCTCTTGGGTGCGTGGCCTTTATTTGTATGGCGTTATTGTCAGCTTCCTGATTCCAATCTTGTTCAATGGTTTCGAGCTGTTGCAACTTCTGTTTCAACTCCTTATAAAAACAGAACCACGCAGCTATGATCTCCGGCTCACACCGGCTGGTGCTGCTTTAACCCAAATTTTGCCCATCATCGTTTTGGCTGTGCTTTGGTTCTATCATTACCGACTGGCTGGAACAGCCACGCAATCGGCTAGCCCTCTAAAAACTGCCCGCCGTTGGTATGTGTTTGGCTTTTCGGCTGCTGGCTTGACAATGACGGCCGTAGGCACGATTTCTCTGTTGCTTTGGGTTTTGCGGCAACTGGGTGATGACCTTGCTGTCGTGAACTCCTTCTGGCGTCTTTCCGCAGAATTAGCCCGTTTGTCCCTTGGCATTCCTTTATGGCTTCTCTTTTGGCGTCAGGCCCAACAACGCTTTACTCAAG
>JBNKLQ010000249.1:0-8874 GCA_050292445.1 Promineifilaceae bacterium (SeqCode)
TGATAGGGTTTCATCAAGTGGCAGCTATCAGCAGCGACTGTCCCACGCTGCCCGCTGCCTATCTTGCCCAGGCGTTTGCCGAATTGGACAAACCGACCGTGGACGTGGTGTTGGGTCCGTGTGAAGATGGCGGCTATTACCTGATTGGCTGGAAACGGCCGTATCCCCGTCTGGTTTTGGAAGTGACCATGTCCACAGCGCACGTGCTGCGCGATACGCTGGCCATCGCCGAGGAAGAAAAAGCACGGGTGGCCCTCCTCCCCCAATGGTTTGATGTGGACGACGTGGCCGATTGGGAGCGCCTCAAAGCAACGGCCGATTTAGGCCGACACACCCAGGCATTTTTAAAGCAATGAGCACTGTCGCCGTGATTATTCCTGCCCTCAATGAAGCGGGAAATATTGCCGGGTTGGTGCGAGAAGCGTTAAGTCAGCCGGTCCAATGGGTGATTGTGGCCGACAATGGCTCGACGGATGACACGGCCGTTTTGGCCCAACAAGCGGGTGCACTTGTGGTTCATGAACCCAGACAAGGCTATGGTTATGCTTGCGCCGCTGGAACGGCCGTTGCCCAGCAACAAGGGGCCGACATCCTGGTGTATCTGGACGGCGACTACAGCTCACTGCCCACAGAAATCCCCCGCCTGTTAGCCCCCCTGCAACAAAACCAGGCCGACCTGGTGCTGGGTTCACGCACGCTTGGCCACATTGTCACCGGGGCCATGCCGCCCCACCAGCGTTTTGGCAACTGGCTTTCCTCCCGGCTCATGAGCTGGCTTTACAACGTGTCCGTCACCGATTTAGGGCCATATCGGGCCATCCATGCCGACTTGATAGAGTCCCTGGACATGCGTGAGATGACTTTTGGCTGGCCCACAGAAATGATGATCAAAGCTGCCAGGCAGCAGGCCCGTATTGTGGAAGTCCCGGTGAGCTGGCATCGGCGTCGTTACGGCCGTTCCAAAGTAAGCGGCACCGTGCGTGGCTCACTTTTGGCAGCTTACTACATCTTGGGCGTTACCTTACGCTATGCTCGGCACTAAGTAAGCGGCCAACAATAACTTCCCGTTTCAGTTGGCCATTTACTGTTAAACCGTCCGCACAATTCCGTCAACTTATTTGCGGACGGTCACTAAGCTGTCGTTGTTCGTGATTTATTTTCTACCTCTGGTACACTTACGCCCATCATCGTAACAAGGGCACAATCATGCATAATCTGGTTCCCCAATTCATCCTTGAACAGTTGGCTCAAAAAAAACAGCAAGGAACATTTACGGCCGTTGGGCTGTTCGTCGATGTTTCCGGTTTTACCCAACTCATGGAAACATTGATGCAGCATGGGCAGCACGGGGCCGAAGTCATGGCCTCCGTCATGTTGGGTATCTTTGAACCCCTGGTGCAATTTGTCTTTGAGCAAGGGGGCTTTGTGAGTAACTTTGCCGGGGATGCCTTCACCGCATTTTTTCCCATCAACACACCTTCTGCACAGGCGCAGGTTGCCCAGCAGGCCATTACCGCAGCCTGGCAAGCCCAACATCATCTAACCACAAAACCAAACAGTCACACCCCGTATGGCGACTTTAAAATGACGGCCAAAATTGGGTTGGCGCTGGGGCAGGCAGCCTGGGGTATTATTTCTGATGCCGCGCGGGAGCGGGCAGCTTTTTATTTTCAGGGATCGGCCGTAGATGGCTGCGCGCTGGCAGAAAAGCAAGCGGGGCCAGGAAAAATCATTTTAGATGAGGCGCTGGCCGCGATTGTTAAGGAGTGGGTTGAGCTGGTACCGCGCAACACCTTTTTTTTGGTAAACGGCCGTCCCACAACCCTCACCCCAGCCCAGCCATTTGCACTACCCAGCCCTAATCTGCCGCTGCTCGGCCGCTTCTTCCCCCAAATGCTCATTAGCCAATCCCTGCAAGGGGAGTTTCGGCAAATTGTCAACGTCTTCATCAGCCTGCCAGATGTGCAGAACGAGGCAGAACTGAGACCGTTTATGCAGACCATCTTTGCACTGCAAGCACAGTTTGGCAGTGTTACCAGCCGCCTGGATTTTGGCGACAAAGGCTGCACGCTGCTGCTGTTTTGGGGTGCCCCCATTGCCCACGAAACAGACATCGAGCGGGCCTTGAATTTCATCCTGGCCTTACGCCAGCAAAGCCAAACCGCTATCCGCGCAGGCGTTACGTACCGGGTGGCCCATGCCGGCTTTATCGGCTCGCCGCTGCACGAGGAGTTCACCTGCTATGGCAGCGGGGTGAACCTGGCCGCCCGCTTTATGACCACGGCTCCGTCTGGGGAGATTTGGCTGGATGCGGCCGTTTACAAGCGTGCTCAACACCTATTCGCCATGCAGTTTGTCGGGAACGAATCATTCAAGGGATTTACCCAAAAGCAACCTGTGTACCGTCTGCTGGGCCATCAGGAAACGGCCGCACCCGTCTTTAGCGGGCAAATGTTGGGACGACAGGCTGAATTGGTCCAATTGGAACAATTTGTGCAGCCATTGGCAAACGGCCGTTTTGCCGGGGCTTTACGCGTGGACGGAGAAGCAGGCATAGGCAAAAGCCGCCTACTGCACACATTTTTTGAACGCCTGAACGCCAGTTTTGGGTTCCACCAGGTTTTTCTCTGCCAAACTGACCAGATTTTGCGCCATTCGTTCAACCCGCTGCGCTACTGGCTCCAGCGCTACTTCAACCAATCCGGCCAACAAACTGAAGCCCAAAACAAGGCTGCCTTTGAGCAAAAATTGCAGCAGCTGATTGAACAAACAGAACCCGCCAAACTGGCCCGAGAGCTGGAACGTACCCGCTCATTTATCGGTGCGCTGGTAGATTTGCATTGGCCCGATTCGCTATACGCTCAGCTAGAACCACAGGGGCGTTTTGAAAATACACTCATTGGCCTGAGCACCTTGCTCAGAGCCGAAAGTTTGCAAAAGCCCACGCTGCTGGTCATCGAAGATATACATTGGCTGGACGCTGATTCACGCCAATTTTTGCAGCAGCTGTGGCTAACGGTTACGGCCGTTCCCGACATACATTATCCCCTGGCTATCCTGGCCACCAGCCGCCCGGAGCAGGAGACAGCTGCGGCCGATGGCAGCTTTCTCTGGCAAGTTATCTCCTTGGGGCAGCTCACCCAGGAAGAGCTTAACCAACTGGCAGCCGAGCTGCTTAGCGGCCCGATTTCCCCTGCCCTGCAAACCTTGCTGGCCAACCGAGGCGAAGGCAATCCATTTTTTACGGAACAAATTGTGCGCTATTTGCAGGAGCAAAATCTATTAGCGGAAACCGATACGGGATGGTCGGTAACGGCCGTTCAAGAAACCGTCCTCCCCCGCGATGTCCATGCCCTGCTGGTGGCGCGGCTGGATCGGCTGACGGCCAAAGTAAAAGATGGTGTGCAGCATGCGGCCGTTTTGGGGCGAGAGTTTGAGGTGCAGCTGCTGGCATTGATGCTGCAGGATGATAATGAAAAAATCGACATGATTCTGCACGAAGCCGAACAAACCGCTATTTGGGCCGCGCTAAACGAACTGCGCTACCTGTTCCGGCATGGACTGGTACGAGACGCCGCCTACAAGATGCAGCTTCGCGCCCGCCGCCAAACGCTGCACAAGCTCGCCGTAGAAGCCCTGGAAACACTTTACGCCACCGACCTGACAACCCACTTCGGCGAGTTAGCCTACCACGCCGAACAGGCCAAGCTTACCGAAAAAGCCCGCCATTACCTGCACAAAGCAGGAGATGTAGCCCGCGAAGCGTACCAAAACAACGAGGCGCTCGATTATTACGGCCGTGCCCTTGCCCTCACCCCGCCAGAAGAGCCCCAAACCCGGTACGAACTACTGCTGGCCCAAGAAAAAATTTACCATTGGCAAGGAAAGCGCAACGAGCAAGCCGCCCTGGGAGAAAAACTGAAAGCGTTAGCCCAGCAAAGCAATCACAAAGCCAAGCAAGCAGAAGTGTACCTGGTGCAAGCCCGTTATGCTGAAGAAATTGGCGACTATCCCGGTGAAATTGCGGCTGCTCAAAAATGCCTGGCGCTGGCCGAGGAAATTGGCCATCAAAAATTTATTGCCAATGCGTATTCGTTTTGGGGGACCGCTTTATATTGGCAAGGGCAAGCCAACGAAGCGGAACAAAAAATCAATCGGGCAATTTCTCTATTTCGTCAACTTGGGGAGCAGGGGCCAGAAGCAGACGCCTTGTTTAACCTCGGCGAGATTGCTTTGAAACAAGGCGATTACGCCACAAGCAGCCAATTAAAACAGCAAGTATTGCAAATGGCGCAACAGCTTAAAGACCGCCATCGCGAAGCATTTACCATCAACAGTCTGGGAATTTTAGCGGGGCATCAGCATGAATACAGCCTGGCTCAGGAACAACTGGAAGCAGCGCTTTCCCTGTACCAGGAAATTGGTAACCGGCGGGGCATTGGCGTGGTGCTCAATAATTTAGGAACCATTGCTCACATGCTGGGCCAATACCAACAAGCCGAAAGTTATTACCAACGGTCGCTTGCCTTACGGCGAGAAACAGGTGAACGACAGCGCGAAATCATTAATCTCAATAACCTGGGCGAGGTGTATGCAAAGCAAGCACGGTTCACTGAAGCGAGGGATTTCTTTGAACGCTGCTTGCAAATGGAACAAGCGCTGGGCTTGCGCTTTGCTGAGGCAGTTACTCGTCATGTTTACGCGGAAACTTTGATTGCTCTCAATGAGTTTGCCTTGGCAGAGGAAAATATGCGGGCCGCTCTTGATTTGCGGCGTGAGCTAAAACAGGAAACTCATCATTTGCTGCCCCCACAGCTGGGATTGGCTCACATTGCTCATCTGAAAGGAGACCAGGACAAGGCCCAAATGGGTCTAAACCTTGTCATGGCTGAGTTCTCTGAGCAGGTGCTTGATGGGCTTGGCGATCCCTTTGGCTTCTATTGGCTTTGCCACACGCTGCTAGAGTATTATGGGCATCCGCAGGCCGAAGCAGTTCTTAAACAAGCGCACCAACAGCTGCAAATCCAGGCCAACAATATTCCGGATGTACAAAGCCGACACTCATTTCTGGAAAATGTGCCAGAAAACCGCCTAATTCAGGAAAAATATTTGCGGCTTTCTTCTCAAAACTAAGAACGGCGAGTTTTTATAGTTGTTGTTCCGCTGCCATAGGTAGAATCATCGGTTCCGGTTCCAGTTGTGGTTGCTCCGCCATCGCTCATCGGACCTTCGCTGGACCACCCAAAGGAACGCAAAAGCTGCATCCATTCGGCCGAACTGATCTTATCAAGTTCCAGATGGGTCGCTTCGGCAACATGGGCCTTGAAGGAAATTTCGGGGTTGCTTTCTAATATCGCGCCCAACTGTTCATCGGTACCTTCGCCATCCAGGAACATGTTGACCAACTCGATATCGTCGTCCGGCATATCATAGCCTTCGAATTCCGAGTAAAGCAGGCTGACATCATCACTGCCAACCATACCGGTGTACTCTTTTTCTGTTGGGACAATCGCAGAGAGGGTATCCAAAATGACGGTAATGAGCGGTGCCAGTTCGTCCAGAATAGCTTGGCCATTTATGGGTTGCGGGCGGCCAATCAGAGAGTAGTTAGCCTTTAAGGGATGCTGATTGAGCCAGATGCGCCAGTTGTCATCCAGTTTGTCACATTCATGCGTGTAGATGATCGTACCGCTGTCATCGGTGAGACGACGCAGAATATTGGTTTGGATGAACGGCCGTATCTCCGGTATGGGATGTTTATCCGTATCTTCCCGAAAATGGCTAGACATATCATCATCCAGCATATCTTGAAAATCCAACACGATAACCGGACCAGCGAGCAGCAAGGCATAGGTATCGGCAAACATCTCTTCCAACCAGCGCAGCCGCCAATCATCCTGGCCAATGCCGGCCTTCCCCGCGCTTTGCAGCAAGCGGTCTCGCATAGGCAAGCCCGATTCGGGATGTATGCCGTTCCAATAAAGATGGTGGCCAATTTCGTGTGGCAGGGCCAGAAAATCACGGGAAGGATTTATGCCAGTGTGAATAGAAGCATATGCCACACTGATTAGCAAGGTATGGGAATAGGGCACCAGACGAGCACGCACGGATTTGGCCAGGTACGTAATTATTCGGGTATTTTCTGGCAGATAGTTAGCGGAAATGGCCAGATCAATTGCCATTTTAGCCAATTGATCTGCCATCGTTAAAGTACAGCCTTGCTGTGTTGGCAAACGATCTTGTAGCCGACGCCGCTGGTTCACAGCGTGCTGAATCACGCTTAAATCAAAGGAAACCTGGTTGATAAATGTACGCATGATGGCGCGGGGTGGAACGGCCGTAGAAACCGGTAGTTTTTTATTGGTGTAGTAGCCATCCTTAAAAAAAGTGAACCCTTCATCGGCAAAAGTAGCCAAAGATTCTAGCAATTCCAAACAATAAACCAACTGAATCGTTTCCTTAACGAGCTGGTAAAAATCTCGGCGACCATAGCTACGAAATGCTTCAGGTACCAAATCGGGACGATCCTCAGCTGACCAGTTTAAAAACTCGCCTGGCAGAACATCACCCAGCATTGTCTCAACGACCGCAAATGGATTGTCATCCACATCCGGTTGATCTTGGGCACCAAAAACGCGACCCATGTCGGCCACATGGTCTTGAAGTACGGGAAACATAATACCGACCGTTTCAGAAACGGCCGTTTGCAGCGAATCAATTCTGGCCTGCCAATCACGGGGATCATCCATCAACATTGTGTCTCTCCTTGTGGGTGTATGTAAAAGCGGGAAAGTTTTCAAAATAGCGCAGAGAAGAACTTCACTTTTACTTGCGCAAATCACGGCGAAGTCGGCCGGTTTTTGCAAAACTTTCTGTGATTTGCCTAACGCATGAACATTTGGGGGAACGGTACCATCATACCGTGACAACAGCGTGACGCATTTTATCACTGTTTTCGGTTTGGATAAAATGGAACTGTGGCGTCTGGATTAAATTTAGATGGTTTTGTTGAGGAAAAATGGTTGAGGAGGGGATGTTGGGGGAACGGCCGTTTTATGCCATAATCATAGTAACTATAGACTGACCAGTCGGTTTAAGCACTGGAGAGCAAAAATTATGGACGATCCCATCAGCAAACGAGACCCTGACCAAACCCGCACCCGCATTCTGGATGCGGCGCTAAACATCTTTGCCAGCAAAGGGTATTACAACACCCGCATGGATGAAATTGTAGACGAATCCCACACTTCCAAAGGATCGATCTACTTCCACTTTCCCAACAAAGAGCGGCTTTTCCTGGCCCTGGTAGACCAGTTTGCCGACTTGCTGGAGCGGCGCGTGAAAGAAGCGATTCAGCAAGAGGAAGTGGGCATCAAACGGGTGCGCGTGGCCCTGGAAACCTGTCTGACCACCTTTGGCAAATACCGTCGCCCGGCCAAGCTGCTGCTGGTGCAGGCGGTGGGCCTGGGCACCACGTTTGAAAACAAGCGCAACGAAGTCAACGACCGCTTTGCCGATCTCATTGCCACTTATCTGCAGGAAGCGATTGACGTGGGCGACATCCCTCAAACAGACATCGAGGTCGTGTCCTACGCCTGGATGGGGGCAATTTACGGGGTGATCATTCGCTGGGTGTATACCGGCGAACCGGAACCGCAGCGCATCATGGACTCTTTACTGCCGGTTTTGTTGAGGAGTGTGGGATTTGAGCAAGAAGAGATTAGAGATTAGAGAACCTGTCCTGAGCCAGCCGAAGGAAAACGGCCGTCTCATCTCAGTCTCCATGCCAGCGCCGGGAGTGGAACCAGACGTTTTCCTGCAACAAGCCCTTGGCCAAGCGCGCTTCTTCTGGTCAGCGGCCAACGGTGGCCTAACCCTGGCTGGTTTTGGCATCGCTGCCGATCTGTTTGCCTGGGGCCACGGCCGTTTTGCCCAAATCCAGCAGCAAGCCCGCGACCTGTTTGCCAACGCCATCATCCACAATGGGGAACGGCCGTTGGCCGGGCCGCGTCTCTTTGGCGGCTTCGCCTTCATCAACGACTTCACGCCAGATAACACCTGGTCGATCCATTACCCGGCGCAGTTCATCCTACCCCACTACCAGCTGGCCCAGCAAAATGGCGAATCCTGGCTGACCCTCAACGCCATCTTGCCCGAAGATGAATCATCGGAAGACCTGCTGCCCGAACTGCGGTTCGCCTTAGCGGCGCGGTTGGAAACTTTTTTGACGCAAAGGCGCAAAGAAGCAAAGAAGGGCAAAGAAAATCTTAAGAAATTGCGGCCTGAACGGATCAATTACCCGATGTCTTACGAAGACTGGCAAAAGATGATTCGCCAGGCGACAGAGACGATGCGCAGCGGGCCGCTGAACAAGGTGGTGCTTTCCCGCGTTTGCGAGATTCGCTATGCGCAAAAGGTGGATGTGGATGGGGCGCTGGCTTACCTCAATGCCACCTACCCGGACTGCTATCGCTTTTTGTTTGAGCCACGGCCGTTTCATGCCTTCTACGGTGCCACACCGGAACTAATTGTGGGGGTGAACGGCCGTTCCCTACAAACAATGGGGTTGGCTGGCTCGATTGGTCGGGGGGAAACGGCCGTTGAAGATAACGCCCTGGCCCAGGAACTCCTAAACTCCGCCAAAAACCAGCACGAACACGCCCTCGTCGTCCAATCAATCCGGCGGCGACTGGCACCCTTAGCCAGTCAGCTAACCATTGCACCTCAGCCCAGCATCCTCCAACTGGGCTATATTCAACATCTGTACACACCGATTCAGGCCACCCTGCACCGTGCCGATGGCGTCCTGCCCATTCTGCAAAACTTGCACCCCACCCCAGCGCTGGGCGGCCAGCCACGCGAACTGGCCATGCC
>JBNKLQ010000250.1:0-8735 GCA_050292445.1 Promineifilaceae bacterium (SeqCode)
CGCCTGAGATGCCGGTGTGGGTGAGTTGCAGTTGCCGTGATGGACAACATATCAACGATGGCACGCCCATTGCCCAGGTCGCCGAACTGCTGGACGGTGTTGAACAAGTGGTGGCGGTGGGCATTAACTGCACCCCGCCCCGCTTTTTGCCGGATTTGATTACGGCCGTACAAACCCACACCAACAAGCTCATCATCGTCTACCCCAACTCGGGCGAGCATTATGATGCGGAAACAAAACAGTGGCTAGGCCAGTCCAACCCATCCGAATTTGGCACCATCAGCCGCGAATGGCGCAAGATGGGGGCGCTGCTGGTGGGCGGCTGTTGTCGCACAGGTCCAGCGCACATTCAGCAAATCCGGGACCGGACGAGGCCGGTGGTCAGTGATCGGTGATCAGTATTCGGTATAGCCGTGGCAGAGAAAACCTTGGCACCTTCTGTATCTTTGCGTTCTTTGCGTTAAAAAAAGAGTCTCAACAATAAGGAACCTATGAACAACTTCTCTAACAAAATTGGTCGGCTATCGCCTGGCATGGTGGCCATCGTCGGCGTGCCGTCGGATGAAAACTCGTCGTTTTTGCGGGGGCCAGCCCAGGCACCGGGGCACATCCGACAAGTGCTGCACAGCGGCTCGGCTAACATGTGCGCCGAAAATGGACATGATTTGGGGCACGAGCCACGCCTGCTGGATGTGGGCGACATGCCGCTAGGACACAACACCTGGCAAGCGGACGGCTCCCCAACCATCACCGGGCACATCGCCAGTCTGCTGGAGCAAGATACTCGTGTGTTGTCACTAGGCGGCGACCACGCCGTGACGTTTCCCATTGTTCAAGCCTTTGCGGCCAAATATCCTGACCTCACCATTTTGCACATCGATGCCCATCCAGACTTGTACGACGAGTTTGAAGGCAGCAGTGTGTCACACGCCTGCCCTTTTGCTCGAATTATGGAAGCGGGATTGGCACGGCGGCTGGTGCAGGTGGGCATTCGCACGCTGAACGTCCCCCAACAAGCGCAGGCAGAGAAGTTTGGTGTGGAAATTATCCAAATGACCGATTGGCAACCGGGGGTGGCGCTCAATCTGACCGGTCCACTTTATTTATCGCTGGATTTAGATGGGTTGGACCCAGCCTTTGCCCCCGGCGTGTCGCACCATGAGCCGGGTGGGTTGACCTCACGCGAGGTGATTGATTTGATTCAGGCAATCAACGTGCCGCTGGTGGGGGCAGACATTGTGGAGCTAAATCCGGTGCGCGATCTGGTGGGGATGACAACGGCCGTTGCCGCCAAGCTGCTCAAGGAAATTGTAGTGAAGTTGTTAGCGTAGCCGCAGTTTCTTTCTGCGCAGGTCAGGCGCGGTAAGAAACCACGGCTACTTTGTTATCTCATGACAAACGGCAGATACACTTGCTCCGACAAATTTGCCAGGAAGCCCAGCGGGGTTTCGTCTGAGCTGGTGTCGTAAAAACGGCCGATATTAGGGAACACTGCTGCCAAATCACCAGGAGCCACGCCAAACCAGAGGGCCATCTCGGCAAAATATTCATCGCAGGAGGTGGTGGGGATGAGTCGCCCGCGCCCCGTATCCAGCGGATTGCTTTCGTACAGCGCGGGGAAATCGCCATAGACGCGGCTGCCCTTCACCGATCCGCCCATCACCATGTGATTGCCGCCCCAGGCATGGTCAGAACCTTGCCCGTTGGAAGTGAGTGTCCGACCAAAATCGCTGGCAGTAAAAGTGGTCACATCATTTTGCACACCCAGCTCCACCATCGCATCCTGGAACTCCTTCATGCCCTGGCTTACCAGAGACAGCATCGCCATCTGGTTATTCAACACCTCATCATGATGATCCCAACCACCTAACATCACAAAGAACGTCTGGCGACGGAAGCCTAGTGCATGACGGGCAGCAATGGTTTTGGCCACCATCGCCAGACTATCCGAGAAGTAATTGTCAGAAAACTGGGTCGTAAAGGCAGGCACGCCTTCAATGGCGGTGGCAAATAGCTCCGCCCCATCAATGGCCGAGCGGGTACTGTTGGCAAAGGTCTGGTCAAACAAGTTCTGGTAGGCCAGATCAAGCATCGATTCGATGGCCGCGTTTTGCAGGATGTGCCGCGACCACCAGATATCATCATGGCCATAAATTTGCACGGCACCATTGCCCCAAGGCACGGCGCTGTATTCCGTAATTGTGGTGCCAGTCTGGAACAGGTTGGTGCCCGCCAGGGAGATGTTCATAGAGATAATATCGCTGTCGTTGAGCGACTTGAGCAAATCGGCCGTGCGTCCGCCCCAGCCAAAACCGGTACGCTTGTCGGGCACGGAAGTTTGCCAATGCATAATCTGGTCGCTGTGTGAATACAACCCCAGCGGCAGCTTGGCCAGGCCAGATTCGATGCCCGCCAGCGTGGTGGGCTCCACCAATGTGCCCACGTTGGATACAAAAGCGAGCTGCCCGGCATTAAATAGTTGAGCCACTTCAGGCATAGACGGATGCACGCCGTACTCTCGGCCGTCGGTGTCCAGCGCGTTCAGTGGGATGAGATTCCCCTGAGGCAAGGCCAAATCGGCGCGAATGGTGGCGTATTCGTTGTACTCAGCATTGCTGCGGGGTACGAGCATGTTAAACGAGTCGTTGCCCCCAGCCAGGAAGACGCAAACGAGTGCTTTGTAATCGCTGCCGCCGGCCAGGGCATCGGCTGACAGCGGTGAAATGGGCAGTTGCTGGGCAGCGGCCGTATTGGTCATGCGCAGGTTCATCAGGGTAGAAAAGAGCGAGGCGGAGCCAACGGCCGCACAGCTGGCACTGCCTAAAAATTGTCGTCGGTTCATTTTGAATGGCATTTGGTTTCTCCAGTTTGAAACCTGACAGGTTTACGAAACTTATATGAATAGTGATTTCTTTGGCGTTATTGCTGTCCTTACCGAACGGATCCGTAAAAAACCTGTCAGGTTTGGATAATTACACCTGTACGGCATACTCTGGGCAGCTCATGAACAGGAAGATGGCAAAGTTAACCACGTCAACCGCATCGGCCCCGTCGTCATTGTAGCCGGTAACGGCCGTTTCAATAATCCCTCGCATCTCCGTGGACAACGTGCCAGAGGTCAGCAGTAAATCGAGATAATCGATCAGGGACGGAATGTTGCTGACCAGCGTTACTTCGTAGCTCAAATCGGGCTGCGGTTGGTCCAGAGCGTAGGTTTGCCCTTTGATTTCTGTGGTGGCGTCCGGCAAGTCGATCACGTAACCCCACTCCAGCCGTGAATACCAGAAGTTGATGATGGAAATAGCGGTATAGCTGTTCATCAGCTGGAACTCTGGCCCGGTCAAGCTGTTGTCGCTCAGCGCGCCGGGCGGACTGTAGCCGGGGGAGAAAAAGTTAAAAACGCTGGGGGCATTGAACATGTATTGGCGCAAATCGTTCTCCACCCCCCAACCTGCATCCCAAAATTTATCCTGCGGATTAGAGTGGAAAGCACGCACCATCTGCGTAAAACGGAAAAATGGTTCGCGCAGCTTACCGTGGGTGGGGTCGGTGATGTGAACCGAATTGCGCGCTTCATCGTCCAGCAAGATGGCTTTGATAACGGCCTGCATATCACCGCGCACGCCAAAGCCGTTGTCATTGAAAACGGCCGTTACCCGCCCAATATACGCCGCAGAAGGGTTCGACTTCACCAGCCGCTGGATGAGCTGCTTACCAATAAATGGCCCGACGTTGGGATGGTTAAACAGATGATCCAACGCCTCATTGACATCTGCCATGCCGGTTTGGCCATCGGGCACCACATAACCATTGAGCAGCGTTTTGCTGCCGGGTTCATGCTCTTCATCCCACATTTTTAGGAGGCGAACGGCCGTATACGGGTTCAGCCAGCCACTGGTAAAATCAGGCGTCCACCAAACGTGCGGATCACCATCAAAATCAAATTGCAAGCCAGTGAAAATCTTAGCAAATTCTGTAATGTGGCTGTTGTCGTAAGTAGGAATCGGCTCATTATTGCCATCCAAAATTAGCGAGCCATCGTCGTTCAGCAAAAACAGTCCGATGGTAAACAGCTGCATAATTTCGCGGGCGTAATTCTCATCGGGGAAGCGATTTTCCGACAAATCGGTTTTGCGGTTGCCTGCGTGGCTGAGAAAGCTGCCCATCAATGGATGCAGCGTCACATCTTGCAGCAGATCGCGAAAGTTACCAAAGGCGTTGCGCAGCAGCATGTCGTACCAGTCCGCTGCACCGTTAGCCACACCATAAATCGCGTCCGTCTCCGTAGAAATGACAAAGATTTCGCTAAGCGCCAAGGCCACCCGCTGCCGTAGCAAATCATCACCGTACAGCGTAGTTTGCCACAGCGCATAGCGAAACAGTTCGCGCCACGGGCTGCTGTTACCAATTTCAGCCTCATCGTACAGCTCAGCATAGAGATAATCGAGGAGTTGGCTCTGGGGGAGGGCAAATTGGGCGTCGATCCACGGCTCGATGCCCATGGCCGCCACCTGCTGAATCAGGGCCAGATCGGCCCCCAGCGTGGCCTGGGCCAGAAAACGAGAAGCCTCTTGTTCGGCCGTGAGGCTGCTGTTGCGGGCAGCGCCACCCGTGCCTTGTAATTCAAATTCAGGCGGGTTGAATAATTGACGGAAGAAACCCCGTCTGCTCGTTGAAGCCATTGCTATTCTGCTCCTTTTGCTGACTGGTAACACAGCCCTACGCAAAACTTCAAGAACTACGGAGGATTCTATTATTCAAGAAAATATATATTTGTGGCAGATGGGTACCTTCTTCACGGGTTTCTGCCTGACAGTGTGTTACGGGACAGTCGCTCTGGTTGTGTTCTCATCTCATAAGGAAACACAGCCTGATAAAACAAAACTGTAAGCAGGTTACTTGGTTATGACGATAATTTCAGCGTGACTTAAGTACCAAAACGGCCGTTCCTACCAACCTAAAAGCCCACTTCTACCCGTCTACACTATGGTTTCAGAACTTCCCCGGCACTCTGCTGCGTAGCGGAGTTAAAAATTGACAAGATTTGTTTAGCAATTCCCGTCCAACCAAAGTTGCGCCGGGCAAACCGTGCCCCCTCAACTGACAGCTGGTGTCCCAAATCTGGATACATCATGGGGATGGCCAGCATGGTGCCGTACTCTAACGGCCGATTCGGATCGGCATACAGCGCATGCTTGCCATAATCAATCAGCTCGTACAAACCGCCATGCACCGTAATCACTGTGGGCGTGCCACAGCTCATCGCCTCAATAGCCACCATGCCAAACGGTTCATAACGCGACGACATAGAAAAAACGGCCGCAGCCCGATAATAATCAGCCAGGTCCTTTTCCTCAATAAACTGCCGCCACACAATCCGATCACTGATGCCCAGGTCGTCCGCCACTTCCTTCAGCGTGGCCACACCCGCATCATCCTGAGCCGAATCTTCACCGCCAACAGCGGCAATCAGGCGCGCTTCTGGCACCAGTTCAAACAGCGTAGGCAGCGCTTGAATCAATAAATCATACCCTTTGTTGTGGGCCATGCGCCCCAGCGTCAGCACATCATTGGCCCTCAAATCGTACTGCTGCTGCAAATCCTTAATCTCTGCCTGGCGGATGGGGGAAAAGCGGTTTTCATCCATGCCAGGGGGCACAATTGTCATGCGCGAGTTCAGTAAATCATATTCGCTCTTCAGCAGTTCCGCCTGCGGCTCCGTGGTAGCGATGACGTGATCACACATTTGGTACACCAAAAATTCTTTGCGGATGCGCTTCTTAAACCGGTACGTGGCCTCCATTTCTTCCTCGGTCAGGTCAGTGCCCATCGTCTTTTGCTTCCACCAGCCCAACGAGTGTGGCGTATGCACATGCAGCACTTCCAGCTCCTCAGCAATCTTCTGCCCCGCCCAGCCTGCATCCCAATAATGGGAATAGATGACATCGTAGCGTATATTGCGGCTGCGAATGGCCGAAAGCAAGTTGGTCACAAAATCACCAATGTGGTCGTGCATATCCTCTTTGCGAATAAACTCTGAGCCGCCAAATGGAATGCGCCATACGCGCAAGTTCTCATTAATGTCATCATATTCTGGCTGGTCTTCAAAGCGGCGCGTCACCAAATCTACCCGGCGACCCAAACGGCTGAACCGCTTGGCTAATTCCAGGACGTAAACCACCTGACCGCCGGTGTCCGGTTTGCCCAATTCAGGCTCAGCCGAAACGTAACCGTGCAGTGAGATCATTAAAATATTGTTCATCGATTGATCAAACATATCCATGAAACATCTTCTCCTTAATTTAGGTGCGACGCACTTGTATGGTGAGCTCATGGCAAAGGGGTGCCGTTAAAGTGCGTCGCACCTGCATAGATGCAATTATTTTAAGCTATAACATGCAGCGCGTGGCAGGCATGAATAAATTCAGAGGCCGACCAGGCTTGAAATGCTTTGCCCATGGGACGGCCAGTACGGCCGTGTGCCCACTCATTAAATTCCCATTCATACAGAGCACCTAGCTTGTTGAGTTCTGTCAGGTGGTGCAGCTCTTGCAGAGCCAGATCGCGCAGCCCTAGCTTGTTGATGAACCGCACCCAATGCCCGCCCACAAAAGGCCAAATACCGCCATTATGATAATGGTTCGGCAGATTCAGTAAATTGACTGTGTAATAAGAACGCCAATCACTATCTCCAGAAGTAACAGCGGGATACAGATTGGCAATGGGAAAAGGTTCATTTACCCCTACACCCCACAAAAAGCGAAATGTCTGGCTGGCCTGGCCAACATCAACCACATCATATAAAAAGGCCAGCAAATTTCCGAGCGTGTCACAGCGCCAGCTAAAGTCGAAAGGAGTGATTTGGGCAATCAGGTAGCGGGCATCTCCCAAAGAAAACTGTCGCTCGGCGAACGAAACTGATTGATCGCCGTTTTGTTCCGTCGTCGGCCAAAAATTGTTACGGATTTCCCGCTTAATCACTCTGGCCCAGCGGAAATAATCACCGGCACGCTGTTCATCCCCCAACATTTGTAGTAAACGGCCGAAACAGACATTGCAACGATACCAAAGCACCTCATCGTACAAAACGTTGTAGCTGCGGCCAAACAGATCGGTCCAGTCGCCCGCTTCAGGAATTTCCAGCAGAGCATCGTTGTTGCTGTCGTGGGCACCCAACCAGTCGATAATGCGTTGTAGGTTGTCAATGTAGCGTCGTAAAAATTCATGGTCACGCGTGTGTGAAACGTAAGCATAAAAAGCGATGATCACCCATAAGCCACTGTCTACCGAAGCAATGCCGCCAACTCCAGAATAATCAGGACTCTCGTCGTCAATGCGCACGTTGGCAGGCACCTGGCCATTGGGCGAAATATGCTCCAGCAAGGTAATTAGCGTTTGTCGCTGGCATTGGTGAATGTCCTCATCCTGGTTGGTAAGAGCCAGCGAGCCAAGAATGGTCAAGGCTCCATCTCGCGCCCAAACGCTGCGGTAATTTTCATCCGTGCCGGTCACATCATTGTCTGCCAGCGAGCAAGCGGAGAAGCCCAGTGGCGTGATATTTTTCTTGAGGGCTTCAATTGCTTTGTGGTATCCCTGGCGGATGAAGGCCAACTGTTCCTGAGTCAGATGTTCAATTTCTTCGCCGCCTGAGGTGCGGATGGCTTCATAGAGAGGATGCTGGTCAGACGGCCGTTCCGCCAGCTCAATCGTTTGCAAAACCTGAAAATGCTTCAAGCCCGCCAGCACGGCCTGGGCACACACCTCGTTTGGTGGCGCTTGGTAAAGCGGCATCCCGTTGGTTTGGGCAATCAGCTCTGGCTGGGCATTACCAGGAATAATGCCACGCATCCCCTTCAACTTAAACATGGCACTGTCATTGCCGCTGTCGCCAGCCACCAGCACCTCGCTGGCAGGAATTTGCAGATGGCTCAATAGCCAGCGCAAAGCGTTCCCCTTATTGGCCCACTTGGGCAAGATGTCCAGATGACGACTGCTAGAATAAACCAGATGGTGTTCCAGGCCGGTTTCCTCCAGGCTGGTTTGAATCATTTCCAACTGCTCAGGTATGGCATCATCAAAGAACCAGCTTGATTTATATGCATTTTGGAAATGATGCGGCTGTTTTTGCAGTGGCAGATCGATTTGGTTAAGAACCTGTTCCACTGTCTCCAAATTCCAGCCTTCCTCCAATATTTCCGTAAACTGCTTGAGTACCTCCCCCGTCGCCGACTCGTACACAGAAGTGCCAACCCCGCTGATGATGTAATCTGGTTGGGGCAGTATGCCGCTGGTCACCAGATGGAGCACATCATCCAGCAAACGACCGGTGTTGTAGCAGAGCAACGGCCGTTCCTCCACCGGCTCCGACGCCCAAATCTGCCTAAACTGTGCCAATGCTTCATCATCCCCCAGTAACGTACCATCTAAATCAGAGACGAAAAAACGAATATTTACTGAATCCAAAATAGCTCCTTCTATTCAGATCAAGAACTTTGGGGGCAAGTCTCATGCCCAAACAAAACCCATACCAAATTTGCATGGGCTGTTGTGATTATATGTTCTTAATTTATTATGCCGTGCTGCTTTTGCTTGGATAGCGGGATTCCAGGTAAGCTGCCAGAACTTTTTCTACAGTCTACCGCTTAAATCAGACAAGTTTTCCTGTTCACAAACAATATTATAGGAGTGTTCATAGGAGTTGACGAACGGGCTACGGCCGTTTCACTCGCAAAATC